>NZ_JBEXRZ010000060.1:0-38099 GCF_040613325.1 Streptomyces sp. NPDC006283
AGATCCATGGCCGCCCTGACGATGCGGTCCAGCACCACCGGCAGCTCCAACTCCCGGCTGACTGCCATGACCGCGTCCAGCAGGGCCTGCAACCGCGGTCCGGGGCCCTGTCGCATCCAGGCCCTCGACAGCGGCCCCTGTCGCTCCGGGTAGGGCTCTGTTGCGAGCGGACGCGGTCGGGTCGCAAGCGGACGCGGTCAGGAGGTGCAGGTCTTGCCGTTCTGCGGCAGCTTGCCGTCGAGCAGATACGCGTCCACGATCTGCGTCACGCAGCTTCCGGTGCCGTACGCGCCATGGCCCTCGCCCTTGTTGGTGATCAGCACGCCGACGCCGGGGCCGAGCTCGTCGGCCATCTTCTGCGCGCCCTCGTACGGGGTCGCCGGGTCGCCCGTCGTGCCGACCACCAGGATCGGGGCCGCACCCTTCGCCGAGACCTCCGGCGTCTCCCACTCACCGGGCACCGGCCACTTCGCGCACCAGCCGGCCAGATCCCAGGCCAGGTACGGACCGAAGACCGGGGAGACCGCGGTGAATTCGGCGAGATGGCGGGATCGCACCTCGGCCGGTGAGACCCGGCCCACGGCGTCCGCGCAGGATATGGCGCGCTGCGAGTGGTTCTGCGTGCCGTAGTGACCCTTGTCGTCACGGTCGTTGTACGCGTCGGCCATCAGCAGCAGGCCGGTGCCGTCGCCGTCCTCGGCGGCTGCGAGCGCCTGGGTCAGATACGTCCAGCTGTCCTGGGAGTACAGCGGCTGGATGATCCCGGTCAGTGCCAGCCCCTCGGTGAGGGGCCGGCCGTCATCCGTGGGCAGTGGCCTGCGGTCCAGCTCGGCGAGCAGCTTCACGATGCTCTCGGTGCCGTTCTCCGCGCTGATGCCCCGGCTCGCGAAGTAGTTCTCCAGAGCGCGCTGGAAGCCGCGTGTCTGGTTGCGCGAGTGCCCGGCGTAGTCGGCGGAGGGGTCGACGACCGCGTCGAGGACGAGCCGCCCCACGTTCTTGGGGAACAGGTGGGCGTAGACGCCGCCGAGCTCGGTCCCGTACGAGAAGCCCAGGTAGTGCAGCTTCTCGTCGCCGAGGACCTGGCGTATCAGGTCCATGTCGCGTGCGGCGTTCGCCGTGCCGACGTGCGGGATGACCCGGCCGGACCGCTCGGCGCAGCCCGCACCGAAGGCAGCCGAGTCGTCCATGTAGATCTTCTCCTCCGCGGGGGTGTCCGGGGTGGAGTCCAGAGCAAGCGACTTCGCCGTCTCCGCGTCGTCCCGGCAGACCACCGCGCTACTTTCCGCCACCCCACGCGGGTCGAAGCCCACCAGGTCGTAGCGGCTGTGCAAGCTGTCGAAGCGCGGAGCCGCACCCGGCAACGCGGCCACACCGGAGGCGCCCGGGCCGCCGAAGTTGAAGAGCAGCGAGCCAATGCGCTTCCCCGGGCCCTCCGTCTTGGAGCGGATCAGGGCGATGCCGACGGTTTCCCCTGTCGGCTCGCGGTAGTCCAGCGGGGCCTCGAGAGTGGCGCACTGCCACCGGCTGCCCGGCGCCTTCGCGTAGCTCCCCTGTGCCTTGGTGGGTGCCCCGCAGGTCTGCCAGTCCAGCTTCTGGCCGGTCAGAGCGGCCGGGAGAGCGGGCCGCGGAGCATCGGGCGTGCCCGCCGCCTCCGGTGTGGGAGCGGGGGAGGCGGAGGGGGCACCGCCCTTGCGGTCGTCGGTCCCCTCCTCCCCGCTGCCGCATCCGGTGGCCGAGCCGGCCAGGAGGAGCGTCGTTGCGGCCAGGGCGGCCACTCTCACGGGAAATCTCATCTCACGCTCCCTGGGACGGAGAAGCCATGTTCGACATTGTGTGGCGGAAGTTGCGGGGGTTGCCAGAGTTGCGGAAGTTCTGGGAGTTGTCGGGGCTACTTGCACACCGTCCCGTCGGCGGGCGCCTTGCCGTTCAGCAGGTAGGTGTTCACGATTCGCTGCACACAGGTGCTGCTGCTGTACGAACCGTGTCCCTCGCCCCGGTACGTGACCTGGACACCGACGCCCTTGCCCAGCGCCTCCGCCATGGCTTTCGTGCCCTTATAGGGGGTGGCGGGGTCGCCGGTGTTGCCGACCACGACGATCGGGGGCGCGCCGGGTGCGGAGACGTCCGGGTGCTCCCAGGTGCCCGGCACCGGCCAGGCGTTGCAGCTGGCCTGCCCCCAGGCGAGGTTCTCGCCGAAGACGGGAGAGGCCTTGCGGAATGCGGGCACCATGGCCTTGGCCTGGTCCAGTGTGTAGCGCTCTTTGTCATCGACGCAGCCGATGGCCGCGCCCGCCGCCTGGATGTTGCTGTAGGTGCCGTTCTCGGAGCGTCCGTTCATCGCGTCGGAGAACGCCATCAGCAGTGCTCCGTCGCCACCTTCGGCCTCGTCGAGGGCCTGTTCCAGCAGCTCCCAGTACTCCTGCGAGTAGAGGGTCTGAAGGATGCCGTCCGTTGCCTGGCCCTCGGTCAGCATCCGCTCCCCGAGGCCGGGGATGGGCTTCTTGTCGAGCCGGTCGAGGAAGGCGATGATCCAGTCCTGGATCTCCTTGACGGTGGAGCCGGGGAGCCGACAGGCGTCGCCGCGCTCGAGGCAGTCCTCGGAGAAGTTGGTGAGCGCCAGCTGGAAGCCCTTCACCTGGCCGATCGCGCGCTGCACGGTGTTCTGCGTCGGGTCGACGACGGCGTCGAAGACGGCCCGTCCGACGTTTTTGGGGAACAGGTGGGCGTAGACGCCGCCGAGCTCGGTGCCGTACGAGATGCCGAAGTAGTACAGCTTGTCGTCGCCGAGGACCCGGCGCATCAGGTCCATGTCGCGGGCGGCGTTGATGGTGCCGACGTACGGCAGCTCGTTGCCCGAGTTCTCCTCGCAGGCCCGGCTGAACTTCTCAATGCCCTCCTGGTACGCCGCCTCCTCCGCGGCGTCGTCGGGTGTCGGGTCCTCGGCGGCCTGTTCGTCGAGCTGTTTGTCGTCAAGGCACTGCACGGGAACGCTGCGGCCGACTCCGCGCGGGTCGAAGCTCACCAGGTCGTACCGGGCACGCAGATCGTTGTAGTCCTGGGCGAGGGCGGGCAGGGTGTGCACGCCGGAGGCGCCGGGGCCGCCGAAGTTGAAGACGAGAGAGCCGATGCGGTTCTTCGTGTCACGGGCCTTGGCCCGGATGAGGGCCAGCTCGATCGTCTCGCCGTCGGGCTTCGCGTAGTCGAGCGGGACATCCATGAACGAGCACTCCCACTGCGTCCCCCCGGGCAGCGGCGACGGCTTCGGCCCGCCGCCCTCCGCTTCCGAGGGGGCGGGGCACGGCTGCCAGTCCAACTGCTGGGCGGCCAGGTCCTTGGGCCGGTCCTCGTCCCCGCTGCCGCCGTCGGAGCACCCGGCGACCAGCAGCACGGCTGTGGCGGTGGCGGCCGCCGCGGCGCGGGCGGCGGAGGAAGTTGTCGGCATGCCGCCATCGTGCGCCGCGCCGGCTTGCTCCGCACGGGCGACGGTCCATGCGGGTGGAGGTGACATTGCTGGGCCGTACGGGTGACTTCCGGTCGGATTGTGCGTGCTCCCCGGGTCGGTTCGCATGCCGGTCCCGGGCCCGATCGTTGGCCGCCCGACCGTGCGTCAGCCCCCGTCCGGGCCGCGTGTCACAAGTAACCCTTGCGTGTGAGGTGCGTGAAGGCGAGCCAGCCCGGCAGGACCGGCAGCCACAGCGTCATCGTCCGGTACAGCAGCACGGCGGGGGTGGCGACCGCGGCGGGCACCCCCACGAGCACCAGACCGCCGATCAACGCACCCTCGACGGCGCCCATACCGCCCGGCGTCGGCGCGGCGGAGCCCAGCGCGTTGCCCGCGAGGAACACCACGGCGATGCTCGCGTAGCTCACCTGCTGGTTGCCGCCGTCGAACGCCCGGACCGACGCGTCCAGGCAGAGCACGAACACGCACGTCAGCAGGAGCATCCCGCCGATGCCCGTGAGCAGCTTCACCGGCCGCTGCAGCACGTCGAGCAGGCGCGGCACCACACCGGCGAACAGCGAGCGCAGCCTGGTCGACACGAACTTCCGCAGGAACGGGATCGCCGTGACCACCAGCACCAGTACGGCGACCGTCAGCAGCCCCGCGATCACTGTCCTGGAAGGGGTGAGCGACGCCGTCTTCTCCGTACCGGTCAGATAACCGAACGAGAGCAGCAGCAGGATGTGCGCGCCGAGACCGAAGAGCTGCGAGGCGCCGACACTGGCCACGGCCAGACCGGGCCGGACGCCCGACCGCTGGAGGAAGCGGGTGTTGAGTGCGACACCGCCGACCGCCGCCGGAGCGACGATCTTGACGAACGACCCGGCGACCTGCGCGAGAACGGTACGCAGGAACCTGATCCTCTCCGGCACGAACCCGAGCAGGCTCATCGCCGCGGCGAAGTAGCTGAGCACGGAGAAAAGGAGCGCGGCCGCCACCCAGCCCCAGTGGGCGTTGGCGAACATCGTGCCGAAGTCGAAGTCGGCGATCTGCGACAGCAGGAAGTACGCGGCGACGGCGCCGGCGATGCAGCTGACGAGCGTCCGCGGCCTGATCCGCTCCAGACGGACCGGCTCGACGGGGGCCTGCGGCCTGATCAGGAGGACCTGTCGGCGGATCTGGGAGAGCAGGTCCTCTTCACGGGCCTCGTCCATGGCCTCGTCCAGGGCACGCTTGTCGGCCTGCTTCTCCGCACGCTCCACCTTGCGGGCGGTCTTGCGGTCGTCGGTCGGCGGCTCCTCGTTACGCGCCCGCTTCGCGGCCCGTGAGGCCTCCAGCACCGCTTCTCGTTCGCGGTGGGCCCGTTCGCGCGCCTGCTGGCGCAGGGTGGCCCGGGTGGAGCGGCTCAGCGCGATCGGCTGGAGCAGGGGGAGGCAGTCGGCGACCTTGTCCGGGCCGAGCACCTCGACGGCGGCGGCCACCGAGCGTTCCGCACCCACCCGCAGACCAAGGGTGGTCAGCAGCTGGGCGATGTCCATCCGCAGCACCACGTCGCCGGCCGCGATCTCGCCGCCGCGCAGATCCGTGAGGATCACCTTGCCGTCCGGGTCCACGAGGATCGCGTCCCCCGCGAGCCGGCGGTGGGCGATGCGCCGTGACTGGAGCGCCTTCACCTGCCGCCAGGCGCCGCGTACGACGTCGTCCGTGAGCTCTTCATGGGGCAGGGAGTCGAGGGAACGGCCGCCGGAGTGCTCGTACACGAGCATCACGGCGTCGGGGCCGAGTTCGGAGGTGGCGATCAGTTTGGGGGCGTTGGCGCCGGCGGCGATCGCCGCGTAGGCCAGCAGCGCCTCCTGCTCCAGCGCCTGACGCAGCGACTGGATGGAGCGGCGGGTGGTGATGGAGCGCAGGGTCAGCCGGCGCCACACCCGGTAGAAGAAGCCTTGCGCCTGCTGCTCGCGGTCGACGACGGTGACGTCGAGGGGCGGCCCGTCCTCGAGCGACACCAGATAGCGGCGGCCGCGGTCCGTGTCCGCGTTCTCCGCGGCGTCCTCCTCCGCCCGCATGGCGGTCACCGGACGGAAGCCGACATGACGCAGACCGGCGAGCAGGTTCTGGCCGGTGGGCCGGACGTTCGGTGAGCCGACGGCGTAGAGGGTGCCGTAGGCGACGGTCCAGCCGAGCAGCACGGTGAGGAGGATCGAGAACGGGGTGGTGTAGCCGGCGACCAGCATCGCGAACGCGTCGAGGAGCAGCACCACCCACAGCACCACGCGCCAGCGGGGTCTGCGGGCCATGCCGACGGCGGTCATGTAGGCGATGACCGGCGCGAGATAACCGTGCACCGGATCGGTGAGCGCACCGCCCGTCTGCGCCTGGGTCAGGGCGTCCTGGAGGCTGCCGGGCGCGCTCTTGGCGACCCAGAGGTCGGTGGCGAGGGTGACCCCATGGGCGAGGACGGCGGCGAGCACACCGTCCGCGATCCGCAGTCCGTCCCGTTTGACCAGCCGCTCGATGGCGAACGCGACCGGGACGAGCAGCACGGCGATGCTGGACGCCAGGCCCGCGATCTTGACCAGCAGGTCCGGGGCCTGGCCGGTGCCCTTGCTGATGTCCTGCTCGAGGCCTGTCGTGGTGCCCTGTGCGAACGCGGCAACGGCCAGGACGATGGCGATCAGCATGATGCCGATCAGCAGCCGCATCAGGTCCGACGGGCGGTGCACGCGCGCGGCGAGCAGGGGCTCGTCCCCGGAGACCCGGTCCGCGTGGGCCACCTCGGCGCCCGTTCCCGCAGCCGGCTTCTTCGGGTCCGGCTCGGGGTCAGGGGCGCCTGCTGCCTTCGAAGGCTGCACGCCCTGCTCCTTCGCCGTCTCGGTCTCTTCTTGATCTCGTATCACCAGTCACCGCCCGCACGATGGTGGCACGACCGGGCGACAGAGGGGGGCATCAGGGTGCATCGCGGTGACGCGAGGCGCGTACCGTACACCTTTTTGCCGCTTGCGGAACGTTTCGCCCGCTGTGAGATGCGGACTTCTCGGCCACGGCATTGTCGGTGCCGTGCGGCAGGATGGGTCGGATGGACGAGCTGCCTGAATACGCCGAGCGGGTTCTGGAGGTCGCCGAGCGGATCCCGCCGGGCCGGGTCATGACCTACGGGGACGTCGCGGAGTGGCTCGGCGAGTCCGGGCCCCGCCAGGTCGGCCGAGTCATGGCGCTGTACGGCGGCGCCGTGCCGTGGTGGCGTGTCGTGCGCTCCGACGGAGTGCTGCTGCCCGGCCACGAACTGCGCGCCCTGGAGCACTACCGCGAGGAGGGGACACCGCTGCGCGGGGCATCCCGAAGCGCCGAGGGGCACATGCCGCGCCTCGACATGAAACGGGCGCGCTGGGACGGCGTCGGACCGCACGGCGACGAAGCTCACATATGACAGCTTCCGCCAAGCGGCACCTGCACGGCGAGTGCGGGGACCGTACAGGGCAGGGGACGCAGTCGCCGCCCGCACGCGGTGCCCTGGCGTAGCGTCATCGGCGCGCGGCACCGACCGCGATCTCACCACCAGCACACCCACCAGGACCGGCGAACCACGTGAGCTCCTCCTCCACCACCCGGCTTACGGCGTACCCGCAGCAGGTACGCCGGGGGTCCACGGGTGCGTACCGGCTGGTGCGAACCCCTCCGGGCCGCGTGGATCCCCCTGTGCTGGACGCAGCTCAGCGCGCGGTGGTTGACCACCGCGAAGGGCCACTGCTGGTTCTCGCCGGCCCCGGCACCGGGAAGACGACCACGCTGGTGGAAGCCGTCGCCGCGCGCATCGCGCGAGGCGCGGACCCGGCTCGCATCCTGGTCCTCACCTTCAGCCGCAAGGCGGCGGTGGAGCTGCGGAACCGGATGGCGCTGCGGCTGGGGGACATGCGCGGACCGCAGGCGACGACGTTCCACTCGTTCTGCTACGCGCTGGTCCGGGCGAACCAGGACGCCGACCTGTTCTCCGAGCCGCTTCGGCTGCTGTCCGGGCCCGAGCAGGACGTCACCGTACGCGAACTGCTCGCCGGCCAGATCGGCCTGCCCGGCGTGAACTGGCCCGACGAGCTGCGGGCCTGCCTCACCACGCGCGGCTTCGCCGACGAGGTGCGTGCGGTTCTGGCCCGCAGCCGCGAACTGGGCCTCGGCCCGGACACCCTCGCCCGTTTCGCGGCCCGCACCGGCCGGCCCGACTGGGAGGCGGCCGCGTCGTTCCTCGCCGAGTACCTGGACGTCCTGGACCTGCAGGGCGTGCTGGACTACGCGGAACTTGTGCACCGCGCCGTGCTGCTGGCAGAGGAGGTGGCCCTGCCCGCCTACGACGCGGTCTTCGTGGACGAGTACCAGGACACCGACCCGGCCCAGGTGCGGCTGCTGCGGGCGCTCGCGGGCGGCGGGCGGACGCTGGTCGCCTTCGGCGACCCGGACCAGTCGATCTACGCGTTCCGCGGCGCCGACGTGAACGGCATCCTCGACTTCCCCGATGCCTTTCCGAAGGCGGGCGGCAGCCCGTCGGACGTGGCGGTGCTGACCACCTCCCGGCGCAGCGGGGCGGCCCTGCTGGACGCGACCCGCCTCCTCACCCGCCGGATGCCCCTGACGCGGCTGCCGTCCGAGAAGGTGCGGGCGCACCGCGAGCTGTCGGCGGTCCGCAAGGGCGGCCGCATTGAGGCCTACACCTATCCGACGGCGTCGACCGAGCTGGACAACATCGCGGACATCCTGCGCCGCGCGCACCTCGAGGAGGGCGTCCCCTGGCACGACATGGCGGTCCTCGTCAGGGCGGGCGGTCGTACGATTCCGTCGATCCGGCGCGCCCTGACGTCGGCCGGCGTCCCGCTCGAGGTCGACGGCGACGACGTCGCACTCCGCCACGAGCCCGCGGTGGCGCCGCTGCTGACGGCTCTCCGCACGGTGGCCACGGCCGCCGCCCGCCGCAGCGCGGAGACGGAGGCGGCGGAGGGGGCGGACGCGAACGCGGACGCGGGGACGCGTATGGGGTCGGCGGAGGGCGTGGCACCCGCGGCCGAATCCGGGTCCGCGTCCGGGTCCACGGCCCCGGCCGAATCCGGGTCCGCGGCCGAGTCCACCGCCTCCGCCGAATCCGGGTCCGCGTCCGAACCGACCGCCTCCGCCGAATCCGGGTCCGCGTCCGAGTCCACCGCCTCGGCCGAACCCACCTCCTGGATCGACACCGACACCGCGCTCACTCTCCTCGGCTCGCCCCTCGGCGGCATGGACTCCGCAGACCTCCGCCGTCTCGGCCGGGCGCTGCGGGACGAGGAACGGGCGGGTGGCAATGCGCTGCCACCGCCGTCCGACCAGCTCCTCGCCCGCGCGCTCGCCGAGCCGGAGCGCCTCGTCGCGCACGACCCCGCGTACGCCCGGGGTGCCCAGCGGCTCGGCGCGCTCCTGCGCACGGCGCGCGAGCTCCTCGAGGGCGGCGGCACCGCGGAGCAGGCCCTGTGGCACCTGTGGGACGGCACTCCCTGGCCGCAGCGCCTGGAACGCGCCGCGTTCCGCGGAGGCGCGGGCGGACGCAACGCCGACCGGGACCTCGACGCCGTCTGCGCACTCTTCGAGACGGCGGCCCGGGCCGAGGAGCGCACCGGCGGCCGCGGGGCGCTCAACTTCATCGAGGAACTCGAAGCACAGGACATAGCGGCCGACACCCTCGCCAAGCGCGAGGTCCGCCCCGACGCCGTACGGCTGATGACCGCGCACCGTTCCAAGGGCCTGGAATGGGGCCTCGTCGTCGTCGCCGGAGTACAGGAAGGCCTGTGGCCCGACCTCCGACGACGGGGTTCCCTGCTGGAAGCCGACCGTATCGGCCGCGACGGTCTCGCGGAGCCGCTCACCCCCGGTGCCCTGCTGGCCGAGGAGCGCCGGCTCTTCTACGTGGCCGCCACCCGAGCCCGCGACCGGCTCGTCGTCACCGCGGTCAAGGCCCCGGCCGACGACGGCGACCAGCCTTCCCGCTTCCTTGCCGAACTGGGCGCGGAGCCGCGTGACATCACCGGCCGGCCCCGCCGCCCTCTTGCCGTCGCCGCGCTCGTCGCCGAGCTGCGTGCGACCACCGTGGACCCGGAGGCGTCCCCCGGGCTGCGGGAGGCGGCGGCCCGCCGGCTCGCCCGGCTTGCCGCACTGAGCGACGACGACGGGCAGCCGCTGGTGCCGGCGGCTCATCCCTACCGCTGGTGGGGCCTGTACGACGTCACACACAGCACGAAGCCGCTGCGCGACCGAGACCAGCCCGTCACTCTCTCCGGGAGCGCACTGGACCAGCTGGCCAACAGCTGTGCCCTCCAGTGGTTCCTGGGCCGTGAGGTGAAGGCCGACGCCCCGGCGACCGCAGCCCAGGGCTTCGGCAACGTCGTGCACGTCCTCGCCGACGAAGTGGCCTCCGGTCGCAGCCCCGCCGATCTCGCCGTCCTCATGGAACGTCTCGACTCGGTATGGAACGCGCTGGTCTTCGACGCCCCCTGGAAGTCGCAGCAGGAGAAGGGGCACGCCCGCGTCGCGCTCGAACGCTTTCTGCGCTGGCACGTGATGGACCGCGGCACCCGCACCCCCGCCGCCACCGAGCACGACTTCGACGTGACCTTGCGGGCGGGCGAGTTCGAGGTGCGCATCCGGGGCTCGATGGACCGCGTCGAGCAGGACGACCAGGGTCGCGCCTACGTCGTCGACTTCAAGACGGGCAAGCAGACGCCGACCAAGGACGAGGTCGCCCGCCACCCCCAGCTCGCGGTCTACCAGCTCGCCGTGCGTGAGGGTGCGGTCGATGAGGTCTTCGGCGGGCGCCGCCCCGAGCCGGGCGGTGCCGAACTGGTGCAGCTGCGTCAGCCGGCCGCCAAGAAGGAGGGCGGCGACGCCCTGCCCAAGGTGCAGGCACAGGAGGCGCTCGCGGGGGAGTGGGTGGGCGATCTGCTCGCCACCGCGGCCGGTCGTGTGCTCGACGAGCGCTTCACGCCCTCCACCGGGCAGCACTGTGCTCACTGCGCTTTCCGCGCCTCGTGCAGCGCGCAGCCGGAGGGCCGCCAAATAGTGGAATGATCGGTGATTTGTCCGGGTTCGCCACATTCGCAGGGAATCCAATGGAGTTCAGGCCGCCGCAACGGGCTGCGGCGGCCGATCCGGATCTGCGAGGAGAAACAACATGACGGCCAAGCGGAAGTCCCTGGCGAGGGTGGTGGCCTGCGCGAGCGTCATCGTCGTACTGACGGGCTGCACCCGGGGCGGTGACAGTGACATCAAGGCCAAGGGTGTCTCGGGGGAGCAGCAGGGGCAGGTGACCGCCACCAGCGGCTCGCTGGCCGGCCTGGACGCGGGGCAGATCGCCGACAAAGCGGTGGCGGCCACGAAGGACGCCAAGTCGCTGAAAATGGCGGGCCGGATCGAGAAGGAGGGCGAGCCGGTCTCCATCGACCTCGCCCTGGACGCCGAGAACTGCACCGGTCTCCTCGGAGCCAAGGGTGGCAGGGCGGAGCTCCGCAAGGTGGCCAAGGCCATGTACCTCAAGGGCGACGAGCAGTTCTGGAACGCCACTCTGCAGGAGCGTTCCCCCGACTCTCCCGGCGGCAGCGGCGGCGGCGCGCTCGTCGAAATGATGAAGGGCCGCTGGATCACGTTGCCCGCCGGGACCATCGAGGCCATGGACCGCGTCTGCGACCTCAGAGCCGTCTTCTCCGAGATGGACATGGACGAGGCGGACCGCAAGCAGATGACCAACGGGCCGGACGCCCAGGTGGACGGCGTCCCCACAGCGACCCTTGTGAAAAAGGCGGAGGGCAGGACGACGACCGTCCATGTCGCCAAGGAAGGAAAGCCGCACATCCTCAAGATCGTCAAGACGGGTGGCACCGAGACCGGCACCATCCTCCTCTCCGACTACGGCAAGCCGGTGGAGGTCAAGGCACCGCCGGCCGGTGAGGTCGTCGATCTCGAGAACCTGACCGGAGGCGCCGGCTTGGGCACGGGCTTTGAGGCAGGTGAGTCCCAGACAGGCGAAGCGCCGCAGGCCGACGAGTCGGACACGGGCGAATCAGGCACGGGCGAGTCGGGCACGGGCGAATCGGGTGAGTCGGCGGCGGGTGACGAAAACGGCCAGGACACCGGATCCGAGCGCGGCACGGGCTCGGACACCGGCGCGAGCACCGGCAGCGAGGCCGACTCCGGAACCGGCACGCGAACGGAGTCCGGCGCCCGCGCCGAGTCCGGTAGCGCGTCCGGAGGCCACGCCGATGCCGACACCGATGCCGACACCGGTTCGGGCGCCGGTACGGCCGCGGACGGCCCGAGCGACTCCTGAACCGCCCGCCGCCCGGAGCGCTCGGCGCCGTCTTTCGGCGGGCCCCGGCCGCCCGGCACGCAGACGGTCGGACATCAGGTGGCCGGACATATGGGGACCACTGCTGTCAGTGGTCCCCATTAGCCTCTACGGGGTGACCGCACGTATCTCCGATCCCGAGCAGCTCAAGGAGCTCCTCGGGATCCCCTTCACCCCGGAGCAGACGGCCTGCATCACCGCGCCGCCCGCCCCGCAGGTCATCGTGGCCGGAGCCGGTTCGGGGAAGACGACGGTCATGGCGGCACGCGTCGTGTGGCTCGTCGGCACCGGCCAGGTGGCACCCGAGCAGGTCCTCGGTCTGACCTTCACCAACAAGGCCGCGGGAGAACTGGCCGAGCGCGTCCGCGCCGCTCTCGTACGGGCCGGGGTCACGGACCCCGATGTCATCGACCCGGACAACCCTCCCGGCGAGCCCCGCATCTCGACCTACCACGCCTTCGCCGGCCAGCTGCTCACCGACCACGGCCTGCGCATCGGGCTCGAGCCCACCGCGCGGCTCCTCGCCGACGCCACCCGCTATCAGCTCGCCGCGCGCGTACTGCGCGAGGCCCCCGGGCCGTACCCGGCGCTCATCCGCTCCTTCCCGTCGCTGGTCAGCGACCTGCTGGCGCTCGACGCGGAGCTTGCCGAGCATCTCGTCCGCCCCGACCGGCTGGCGGCGTACGACACCGAGCTCCTGCGCACCCTTGAGGGCGCCCGGCTCAGCAACGCCGACCTCCGCAAGGTTCCCGAGGCCGCCGAAGCCCGCCGCGAACTGCTCGACCTGACGCTCCGTTACCGTGCGGCCAAGCGGGAGCGGGATCTTCTCGACTTCGGCGACCAGATCGCCCTCTCCGCCGAACTGGCACTCACCCGGCCCGAGGTCGGCGCCGTCCTGCGCGACGAATTCCGGGTCGTGCTGCTCGACGAGTACCAGGACACGTCCGTGGCACAGCGGCTCCTTCTTTCCGGCCTGTTCGGACAGGGCACGGGACACGCGGTCACCGCCGTCGGCGATCCCTGCCAGGCGATCTACGGCTGGCGCGGAGCGTCGGTCGCCAACCTCGACGACTTCCCCGTCCACTTCCCGTACGCCGACGGCAGTCCCGCCACCCGCTACTCGCTCAGCGAGAACCGCCGCAGCGGGGGCCGGCTGCTGCACCTCGCCAACGGCCTCGCGACCCCCCTGCGCGCCATGCATGAGGGAGTCGAGGCGCTGCGGCCCGCCCCCGGCGCCGAGCGGGACGGCATCGTGCGCTGCGCGCTGCTGCCGACGCACGCCGACGAGATCGAGTGGCTCGCCGACTCCATCGCGCACCTGGTACGCACGGGCAAGGAGCCGGGCGAGATCGCGGTCCTGTGCCGAACCGCAGAAGACTTCCCCGAGATCCAAGGCGCCCTCGTCGCGCGCGACGTCCCCGTCGAGGTCGTCGGCCTGTCCGGGCTGCTGCACCTGCCGGAGGTCGCCGATCTGGTGGCCGTCTGCGAGGTCCTCCAGGATCCGGGTGCCAACGCCTCGCTCGTGCGTCTGCTCACCGGCCCGCGCTGGCGGATCGGTCCTCGCGACCTGGCGCTGCTCGGCCGCCGTGCCCGGCTGCTGGTTCACCGCGTCTCCGTCGACGAGGACCCCGACCAGCGCCTCGCTGCGGCCGTCGAGGGCACGGACCCCGCCGAGGTCGTTTCGCTCGCCGACGCGCTCGACACGTTCCTGGAGTCGGCCTCGGGAGAGGACGACGGCCTACCCTTCTCGGCCGACGCGAGGATCCGCTTCGCCCGCCTCGCCGCCGAACTGCGCGACCTGCGCAGATCCCTGTCCGACCCGCTCATGGACGTGCTGCACCGGGTGCTCTCCACCACCGGCCTCGAGGTCGAACTGTCCGCCTCCCCGCACGCGCTGGCCGCCCGCCGCCGCGAAACCCTCGCCAACTTCCTGGACATCGCAGCCGGTTTCGCCGCGCTGGACGGAGAAGCGACGCTGCTGGCCTTCCTCGGCTTCCTGCGCACCGCCGCCCAGTACGAGAAGGGCCTCGACAACGCACTCCCGGGCGGCGAGAACACGGTCAAGGTGCTCACCGCGCACAAGTCCAAGGGCCTGGAGTGGGACGTCGTCGCCGTCCCCGGCCTCGTCGCCAAGCACTTCCCGAACGACCGGGCGCGCGAGGCCTGGACCTCGCAGTCCAAGGTCCTTCCGCACGCCCTGCGCGGCGACGCGGACACGCTCCCGGACGTCGAGTCGTGGGATGCACGGGGCCTGAAAACATTCAAGGAATCGATGCAGGACCACCAGCACACGGAGGAACTCCGCCTGGGCTACGTCACCTTCACCCGCCCCCGCTCGCTCCTCCTCGGCTCGGCCCACTGGTGGGGCCCCAGCCAGAAGCGCCGACGCGGTCCCTCGGCGTTCCTCCAGGCGCTGTACGACCACTGCGAGCAGGGGTACGGCGAGATCGAGGTCTGGGCGGAGGAGCCGGCCGAGGACGCGGAGAACCCGTCACTGGATGCGGCCACCGCCGACCAGGCCTGGCCTCTGCCGCTCGACCCGACCTCGCTCACCCGCCGCCGGGCGGCGGCGGAAACGGTCCTGGCGCACCTCGAGACGCTGTCCTCGGCCGCTTCTGGCGAGCCGGACGCAGCGGCCCCGGCGTCGGCCGCCTACGCAGAGCCGCAGGCCCGGACCGCGCCTTCCGCCGCCGCCGACGAGTGGGACTGGCCAGCGGACGCCCCGCCGGAGGACGAGGCACCGCCCCCCTTCGACGATCCCTTCGACGAACTCCCGGACGCCGCCGTGCCCGGCCCCCGCATACCTGCCGACCCGCCTCCTCCCCTGCACACGGAGAAGGCAGGGGCCGAGCCGGACACCCCGCTCACACCCGAAGACGCCCGTACCGTCGCCTCCTGGGATCGCGACCTCGACGCGCTCGCCGGCGAGCTGCGCCGTACCCGCGCGACCGTCCGCGACGTCCTCGTCCCGCCGTCCCTGTCCGCCTCCCAGCTCCTGCGCCTTGCCGCGGACCCCGACGGCTTCGCCAAGGAGCTCGCCCGCCCCATGCCGCGGCCCCCGCAGCCGGCGGCCCGCAGAGGCACCCGGTTCCACGCATGGGTGGAGTCGCGCTTCGAGGAACTCCCCCTGCCCATGCTCGGTCCCGACGAGCTCCCCGGCGGCGCCGACGAGCACGACATCGCGGACGAGCAGGATCTGGCGGCGCTCAAAGAGGCCTTCGAACGGACCCCGTACGCACGCCGCACCCCCCACCGCGTCGAAGCGCCGTTCCAGTTCACCCTCGCCGGCCGCGTGATCCGGGGCCGTATCGACGCCGTGTACCGGACGGGGGAGGGAACGTACGAGATCGTCGACTGGAAGACCGCGCGCAACGGCGCTGCCGACCCCCTCCAGCTCGCCGTCTACCGCGTGGCATGGGCAGAACAGCACGGAGTACCGCTCGACGCCGTGACCGCCGCGTTCGTCTTCGTACGCACCGGCGAGGTCGTACGTCCCGACGGCCTTCCCGACCGCGCGGGGCTGGAGCGCATCCTGCTGGATGGGACGGCCGACGAGTCCGGTGCCGGGGCCCGTTAGGCTCAGGAGCATGAGCGACACCCCGGACAGCGCCGTCCGTACGTACATCCAGCAGCACCGCGCCGCCTTCCTCGACGACCTCGCCGAGTGGCTGCGCATCCCGTCGGTGTCGGCGCAGCCCGAGCACGACGCGGACGTACGGCGCAGCGCCGAGTGGCTGGCGGGCAAGCTCACGGCGACCGGCTTCCCGGTCGCCGAGATCTGGCCCACCCCCGGCGCCCCCGCGGTGTTCGCCGAGTGGCCGTCCGGCGACCCCGACGCGCCCACGGTGCTGGTGTACGGCCACCACGACGTGCAGCCCGCCGCCCGCGAGGACGGCTGGCACACCGACCCGTTCGAGCCGCAGATCGTCGACGGCCGGATGTACGGGCGGGGCGCCGCCGACGACAAGGGCCAGGTGTTCTTCCACACCCTCGGGGTGCGCGCACACCTTGCCGCCACGGGGCGCACCACCCCGGCCGTGAACCTGAAGATGCTGATCGAGGGCGAGGAGGAATCGGGCTCCCCGCACTTCCGCGCACTGGTCGAGTCCCACGCCGACCGGCTCGCCGCCGACGCCGTGATCGTCTCCGACACGGGCATGTGGTCGAAGAGCACCCCCACCGTCTGCACGGGCATGCGGGGCCTCGCCGACTGCGAGATCGCCCTGTACGGCCCCGACCAGGACATCCACTCGGGGTCGTTCGGCGGAGCCGTCCCCAACCCCGCGACGGTCGCCGCCCGTCTCGTGGCCGCGCTGCACGACGAGAACGAGCAGGTCACCGTCCCCGGCTTCTACGAAGGCGTCGCGCCCCTCACCGACGCCGAGCGCGAGCTCTTTGCCGAGCTCCCCTTCGACGAGGAGACCTGGCTGCGCACCGCCACGTCGCACGGCATCCTCGGCGAGGCCGGCTATTCCACACTGGAGCGCATCTGGGCACGCCCGACGGCGGAACTGAACGGCATCGGCGGCGGTTACCAGGGACCCGGCGGCAAGACGATCATCCCTTCGTCCGCCCGGCTCAAGCTGTCCTTCCGGCTGGTCGCGGGGCAGGAACCGGACAAGATCGAGCGCGCCGTCACCGACTGGGTCGCCTCCAAGGTGCCGGCCGGTATCCGTCACGAGATCGTCTTCGGTGCGGCCACCCGCCCCTGCCTGACCCCGCTGGACCACCCGGCACTCCAGTCGGTCGTGCGGGCGATGGGCCGCGCCTTCGACGGACAGAAGATCCGCTTCACCCGCGAGGGCGGCTCGGGACCCGCCGCCGACCTCCAGGACGTACTGGCGGCGCCCGTGCTCTTCCTCGGCATTTCCGTACCGTCCGACGGCTGGCACGCACCGAACGAGAAGGTCGAGCTGGATCTGCTCCTCAAGGGCGTGGAGACCACCGCCCATCTGTGGGGCGACATGGCCGAAGCCCTTCGCTGAATCGCATCCCGAAACCCCCGGGGGAGTTGGAAGAACTGTGAGCACCAACAGCTACGCCGATGCCGCAAGCCGTCCGATCGGTCTCACCGCGTCGAGCGGCATCGACCGCGAGGCGCACAACCGCCTCGACGAGGCCTGGCTCGCGGCGGCGTGGAGTCACCCCACGACCCGGGTCTTCGTGGTCTGCGGCGGGCAGGTGCTGATCGACGACACCACCGACGGCCGCACCGAGCTGGTCATGACACCGGCCTTCGAGGCACCGGTCACCGAGACGCACCGCTACTTCCTCGGCACCGACGAGGAAGGAGTGCGCTACTTCGCCCTCCAGAAGGACGCCCTGCCGGGGCGCATGGACCAGTCGGCGAGGCCCGCCGGGCTGCGTGAAGCCGGGCTGCTGCTGTCGCCGCGCGACGCGGGGCTCATGGTGCACGCGGTCGCCCTCGAGAACTGGCAGCGACTCCACCGCTTCTGCTCCCGCTGCGGCGAGCGCACCGTCATCGCAGCCGCGGGCCACATCCGCCGCTGCCAGGCGTGCGGCGCCGAGCACTACCCCCGTACCGACCCCGCCGTGATCATGCTCGTCACCGACGACGAGGACCGCGCCCTCCTCGGCCGTCAGGTGCACTGGCCGGAGGGACGCTTCTCGACGCTGGCGGGCTTTGTGGAGCCGGGGGAGTCGATCGAGCAGTCGGTGCGCCGAGAGGTCCGCGAGGAGGTCGGCGTCGACGTCGGAGAGGTCGAGTACATCGCCAGCCAGCCGTGGCCCTTCCCCTCGAGCCTGATGCTGGGCTTCATGGCGCGCGCCACCTCGTCGCACATCGAGGTGGACGGCGAGGAGATCCATGAGGCGCGCTGGTTCTCCCGGGAAGACCTGCGGGCCGCGTTCGAGTCCGGGGAGGTGCTGCCTCCCTATGGGATCTCGATCGCGGCCCGCCTCATCGAGCTCTGGTACGGCAAGCCGCTGCCCAAGCCCGGTGACGTCGTCTGAGGGACCCGTCCGCGGGACCGGCGCCCTCACCTGTTGGGGGCGCTCAGACCACCTTCTGCTTGACCTGGGCGAGCGAGGGGTTGGTCAGGGTCGAACCGTCGGGGAACAGCACGGTCGGCACGGTCTGGTTGCCTCCGTTCGCCTTCTCGACGAAGGCTGCCGACTCAGGGTCCTGCTCAATGTTGATCTCGGTGTAGGCGATGCCTTCGCGGTCCATCTGGCTCTTCAGCCGACGGCAGTATCCGCACCAGGTGGTGCTGTACATCGTCACAGTGCCCTGCATCGTCTCTCGTGCTCCTCAGGTCTCGGGGCGGGGGTGTGTCATCACCTCGGGCTAGAACGTAACGGACCCGGCGGCGATTCCCGGCACCGGTGTGATGCGGTTCGTACGACCAATCACGCACCCCT
Organism: Streptomyces sp. NPDC006283; assembly: GCF_040613325.1. Lineage (NCBI taxonomy): Bacteria > Bacillati > Actinomycetota > Actinomycetes > Kitasatosporales > Streptomycetaceae > Streptomyces > Streptomyces sp. NPDC006283. The sequence goes on from NZ_JBEXRZ010000060.1 coordinate 18,174, forward strand.
GTGGACAACCGCCGCATCCGTCCCGGCCGACCTGGCAGCATGGCGGGGTGACAGCAGCAACGCACTCCTCCCTTTTCCCGCAGGTTCCCGAGTCGGCGGACGCCGTGCTCGAGGGGCTCGACCCCGAGCAGCGCGAAGTGGCGACCGCTCTGCACGGGCCGGTGTGCGTGCTGGCCGGAGCCGGCACGGGCAAGACGCGCGCGATCACCCACCGCATCGCGTACGGGGTGCGCGCAGGGATACTCCCGCCCGCCAGTGTGCTGGCCGTCACGTTCACCAACCGCGCCGCCGGAGAGATGAGAGGCCGGCTGCGCCAGCTCGGTGCGGGCGGTGTCCAGGCGCGTACGTTCCACTCCGCCGCCCTGCGTCAGCTGCAGTACTTCTGGCCGAAGGCGGTCGGCGGCGAGCTGCCCCGGCTCCTCGAGCGCAAGATCCAGCTGGTGGCGGAGGCCGCGGCCCGCTGCCGTATCCGCCTCGACCGCAATGAGCTGCGGGACGTCACGGGCGAGATCGAGTGGGCCAAGGTCACCCAGACCGTTCCCGGCGACTACCCGGCCGCGGTCGCCAAGTCGCTGCGCGACGCTCCTCGGGATCCCGCCGAGATCAGCCAGGTCTACGGAATGTACGAGCAGCTCAAGCGGGACCGGACGGTGATCGACTTCGAGGACGTGCTGCTGCTCACCGTCGGGATCCTCCAGGACCGGCATGACATCGCCGACCACGTCCGCCGCCAGTACCAGCACTTCGTCGTCGACGAGTACCAGGACGTGAGCCCGCTCCAGCAGCGCCTGCTCGACCTGTGGCTCGGCGACCGGGAGAACCTGTGCGTGGTCGGCGACGCCAGCCAGACGATCTACTCCTTCACCGGCGCCACCCCCGACCACCTGCTGAACTTCCGCACCCGCCACCCCGGCGCCACCGTGGTCAAACTGGTCCGGGACTACCGCTCCACACCGCAGGTCGTCCATCTCGCCAACGGCCTGCTCGGCCAGGCCCGTGGCCGGGCCGCAGAGCACCGCCTCGAGCTGATCTCCCAGCGCGACCCCGGCCCCGAACCGGCCTACGTGGAGTACGCGGACGAGCCGGCCGAGGCGGAGGGCACCGCACGCCGCATCCGCGACCTGATCGCTGCCGGTGTCCCGGCCGGCGAGATCGCCGTGCTGTACCGGATCAACGCCCAGTCCGAGGTCTACGAGCAGGCACTGGCCGACGCGGGCGTGCCCTACCAGCTGCGCGGGGCCGAGCGTTTCTTCGAGCGGCAGGAGGTGCGCGAGGCGGGAATCGCCCTGCGCGGCGCCGCCCGCGCCGGGGGGAACGACGCGCTGCTCGACGACGCCGAGGATCTGCCGGCCCAGGTGCGAGCCGTCCTGTCCACCAAGGGATGGACCACCGAGCCGCCCGCCGGTTCCGGTGCGGTGCGCGACCGCTGGGAGTCGTTGGCGGCCCTGGTCCGCCTTGCCGAGGACTTCGTGCGGGTCAAGCCGCAGGCGAGCCTCGCCGAACTGGTCGCCGAGCTGGACGAGCGGGCAGCCGCCCAGCACGCGCCCACCGTCCAGGGGGTCACGCTCGCCTCCCTGCATTCGGCCAAGGGCCTGGAGTGGGACGCGGTGTTCCTCGTCGGGCTCACCGAGGGCATGATGCCGATCACCTACGCCAAGACCGACGAGCAGGTCGAGGAGGAGCGCCGGCTGCTCTATGTGGGCGTTACGCGGGCCCGGCTGCATCTTTCCCTCTCCTGGGGGTTGTCGCGGTCCCCCGGCGGTCGGGCCTCGCGCCGGCCTACGCGCTTTCTGAACGGCATCCGTCCCGGTTCCGCCGCGGCCGGGCCGCGGACAGCGGGCGGCGCCGGCGGCATCGAGCGCGGCAGCGGCCGCCGCAAGCGGCGCGGTCCCGTCCAGTGCCGGGTGTGCGGCAAGACGCTGACGGACGCCGGGGAGATGAAGCTGATGCGTTGCGAGGACTGCCCCTCCGACATGGACGAGGCGCTGTACGAGCGGCTGCGCGAGTGGCGCTCGGACCAGGCCAAGGAGCTGGGCCAGCCCGCGTACTGCGTCTTCACGGACAAGACCTTGATGGCCATCGCGGAGGCTGTGCCGGGCAGTGAGCACGAACTGGCGGGCATCTCCGGGGTCGGTGGCCGCAAGCTGGACCGCTTCGGTGCCGATGTTCTGGCCATCTGCGCAGGTGAAGAGCTTGAGGCGGTCGCCGAGGACGACTGATACAAACTCGTCGAAAAAATAGTTTGCGCGCGCCCCAGCCAGCCCCATAGGTTCTTAACCACGAGAACAGCGGCTTCTCTGAAGCCCTGTCTTCGTGCTGTACTTATCCGAATAGTGTGACCGGCTCGTCCGGTCCCCGAGACGCCGAGAGGAGGCGATTCCAGTGATCAGCATCAACACCAGCTTCGTCAGCACCGCCAAAATGACCGATCGCTCGGTCGTCTCCGCCTGCTCGCTCGGCTTCTCTTCCGCGTTCGTCGGCACCGGTATGTCCGGCATCTCCGCCGTGCTTCCCGTGATCGGTCTGGGCGGTCTCCCCGTCCTGGAGCGCAATGAGCGACCGACCAAGGCACTGGAAGCAGGAGTAGCAGCGGCAGAGGCCCGGACCTATGCCTTTGCGGCAGCCAGTGCCAAGACCCGGCAGCAGACGCAGCACACGACGCAGCACCACATGAAGTGGGCCTTCCGCGGGCTCGAACCCTGGAGTGATCCAGCCTGATCCAGCATCAGGCCGGCGCCTTCAGGGCCGCGGAACCCCACCCGGGATCCGCGGCCCTTCTGTTTTCCCCAGCGGGAGCACAGAGCGAAGGGGCCTCGGGACCAGAAGCACCCGGTACCAACTGCCACCCGGCCGACCGGCCGGAACGAACAGACGAGGAACAACACACCGTGCAACTCGAAGCGCACGCCCCGTCCGTACCGCCTTCCGAGACGATCTCCCCGCCCGCTCGTACCGAGGACTCCGCCTTGACTCCCCTCACCGCGCTGACCGCGCTCGACGACGCCATCGAAAACCTCGGCGTACCCGTCCCGTGCCGTTCCTATGACCCGGAGGTCTTCTTCGCCGAGTCGCCGGCCGACGTCGAGTACGCCAAGTCCCTCTGCCGCACCTGCCCGCTGATGGAGGCCTGCCTCGCAGGCGCCAAGGAGCGGCGTGAGCCGTGGGGCGTCTGGGGCGGAGAGCTCTTCGTCCAGGGTGTTGTCGTCGCCCGCAAGCGGCCGCGTGGTCGCCCGCGCAAGAACCCGGTTGCGGCATGAACGCCATCGGAACCATCGATCGACCCATCACGCACGACCCCAAGAAGCTGGCTCCGATGACCTCTTCCACGCGTGAGCCGCAGAGCTCCGCCACCCCGGCAGTCACCACCATCGGCGCGAACGCCTCGCGTCAGAACAGGACCCGCGAAATGCAACTCATCCCAGAAGCCCTGGCCCGTGCGCATATGCACGAGCGCATGCGTGAAGTCGACGCGGAACGCCAGGCCGTGCGCCTGGTCGCCGCCCGACGCATGCAGCGCCGCGCCGAGCGCGTGTCGATGCGCGCGCGTCGCGCCCTGGCCATGGCCGTCATGCACTGACGGCAACACTCCCCGCGGGGGCCGGTCCCTACGGACCGGCCCCCGCGGTGCGTTGTCCCCGGGCGGGCGGGCCGTGGCGGTATCGTCGCGAGGTGGACCAGGACAAGACTCCTCACTCCGAGCGGCCGGGTGCCGAGAGCGTCGTGTGCGCCGGCTGCGGCGCGGTCGCGGAGGGGGTGCCGACGACCTGGATCTTCTCCGTGGAGAACGGAGTGCGCCACTACTTCTGCGAGGACTGCGCGCGGGCCAACATCAGGGCGATCGAGGGCAGGCTCGACTCGAACTGGTGGTGACCGGGGCTCGAAGCCCCCGGCAGGCCTCGGGCGCGAGGGCTTCCTGACCGGCTCCCTGGGCCGGGGCTACGCCTCGACTGCGGCGCTGTCCTCGGAGTCTTCCTCCGCCAGGAAACCGGGCAACCACGATTCGAGTTCGTCCCGCAGCCGCACGGTCGCGTTCAACTGGCAGAGGACACCGATCGTGCTCAGCGTGACCCGGTGTATCAGCAGATACGAGGGCGGCAGGTTGAGCTGCTTGCCCAACTGGTGGGCAGGGGAGCGGATGTCGGCGATCCGCGCCGCCTGGGCGCGCATCCAGCCGCGGGTGAAGGTGAACTCCTCCACCTCCGCCGGTTCGATGATCGGCAGCAGATAGTCGAGAACCGCGTCCGGGTCGAGGTCGATGGTCTCCTTGACGAAGCCCTCCTCGCACAGCAGCCCATAGACGGCGTCCGCCTCGCCCTCCAGAGTCATGCGCAGACATTCGCCTATGGTGTCGGGCAGTCCGCCGGACAGCCGGTCCACCGTGCCGAAGTCCAGCACGCCGAGACGCCAGCCGTCGCCGTCGTCGGCCGGCAGCAGCCGGAAGTTGCCCGGGTGCGGGTCGGCGTGCAGAAGTCCCGTGCGCGCGGGGCCGGAGAAGAGGAAGCGCGCCAGCAGTTGGCCCGCGCGGTCCCGCTCCTCGGCCGTGCCGCCGGAGATCACCTCGGCCAGAGGTATGCCGTCGATCCACTCCGTCACCAGGACCTGGTCGCTCTGGTGCACCACATCCGGGATCGCCACGTCGGCATCGTCCGCGAATTCCGCAGCGTGCTCGCGCTGGGCCTGCGCCTCCAGCGCGTAGTCCAGTTCCTCGGAGACACGGTCCCGCAGCTCTGAGATCAGCGGCTTGATGTCCATGCCGGGGATGAGTGGACCCAACAGGCGGGCGAACCGGCTCAACTGGTTCAGATCCGACAGGAGGGCCTCTCCCGCCCCTGGGTACTGAACCTTGACGGCGACCTCGCGCCCGTCGTGCCAGACAGCACGGTGCACCTGTCCGATCGATGCGGCTGCCGCGGGCTTGTCCTCGAAGCTCAGGAACAGCTCGCGCCAGTCCTCTCCCAGGCGCTCCTCGAGCACCGCGTGGACCGTGCGCGTCGGCATGGGAGGGGCCGCTTCCTGAAGCTTCGTCAGGGCGGCCCGATACGGTCCCGCTATCTCCTCGGGGAGTGCAGACTCGAAGACGGACAGGGCCTGTCCGAACTTCATCGCACCGCCCTTGAGCTCGCCGAGCACCTTGAACAGCTGCTCGGCCGTCCGCTGTTGCAGCTCGCGGGCCACGATCTCGGCGGACTTGCCGCCGATCCGTTTGCCCAGCCCCCACGTTGCCCGGCCGGCGAAGCCCAGTGGCAGCGCTGCCAACTTGGCGGTCCGGGTGACCGCCTTCCGGGGAAGATCAGACATGCGCCCCTCCAAATCCCAGACAGCCTGCCGCGTGCGCCTACGGCATCACTCCGTCGACCGCGGTTACCCGGTCATTGTCTCGTGTATCGAACCGACCGGCGGTGTGTGCCCCCTCTCAGTGTTCCCCGCCGCGCTGCAGGCGCAGTCGAGGTGGGGTGCGACCAGTTCCGACCGCCAGGACAGTTGCGGCAGTGACACCTCCCACCGTGCGCCCGTGCTCGTGGGCGCCTCGCCGTCGAGGAAGGACAGCGCGTGACACGCCGCCATCCCGGCCACGGCGGTGGCGAGCGCGATGTCGCATGCGGTCACCGTCCGGCGGCGGCCCGAGCGCCACTGCGCGAGCAGCCTGGGCCTGCCCGGGTCGTGTTCGGCCCGACCTTGCTCCATGCAGCCGGCGCAGGCCGTGCAGCCGGGCAGCACCAACGGGCCGACCACGCCGGTCGCTTCGACAACTCCGGCGTAGAGATGCGGAGTCCCTGTGGTGATCCACTCCTCGGCCTCGGCGGGAGGGGGCGCGTAGGCGGCCAGCCCGTCGCGCGGCGCCACCACGACGAGGCTGAGGCCGGGCTCGCTCACGGCCGGCTCCTTCGCCTCGGCGGCCCGCGGTGGACGGTCGGGGGCGGTGCGCCGGACCAGCCGCCTGGCCGCTGCGTCTCGGCGGGTCCCGACCGCCTCCGCCGGCAGCCCGCCGGGTGCCACGTCCGCAGGCTCCGTGTATCCACCGTCCAGTACCTCGACCCGCCCCACCCCTGCAGCCGACAGCGTCGAGGCGATCGTCGCACCCACGCGCCCCGCTCCGCGGACCTGGACCCGTATGGCCCGCCGCGCGGCCACGCGGCCGGCAGCTCCGCCCGGCTCGGGATGGATGACGGACAGCGCGGCCAGGTCCGGTCGCAGCCGGTCGTGAGCCGTGGTCCGCCTGCGCAGCGCATCGGCCGCCGGGCCGCCGGCGGTCGGGTCGTCGAGCAGCCCCGCCGCCGTCAGGCGGTTCACCAGGGCTTCCGCCCTGCCGTCCGGCAGGCCCATCGCCCGCGCCTCCTCGCGCAGCAGCGGCAGGCCCCGTGTCCCGTCCAACAACTCCATCAAGGCGCCGGTGGCGGTGTCCACGGGCCCGAGCGTGACCGCGTGCGCCGGCGTGACGCCGAACTGCACGGACTGACGGTCCCGCCATGCCCGCCTCAAGGCAGGCTTCATCATCGGATGCATATCCGCTCCCCCGCTGATCTTTCCGAGAAGGCTCGTCTGTGCGCCGTTGTCAGAATGCAGGGCCGCGGAGACGGCCGTGAAAAGTTGTCCACAGGCACCGTGTATTAGTCGTTCAAATGGTGCAGTCATGGGGTGGATCACGTGCGAACCGTTCCGGGGGTGGGACTTCTCCCGCTGACAGCGGGTAACGTCGGGTCGTGTCCGTCGATCCATCCCCTCGCCTCTCCGGCGAGACCTCGCCGCGCGGTGCGGGGAGTCAGCAGCGTGGCGCCAAACGCCCCCTGCCCCGTGGCTCGTGGACGAGTGCGGTCGAGGTTCGCCGCAGCACCCGGCGCAGCAGGACCGTCTCCGCCTACCGGGAGGGCGACCGCACCATCGTGCTCATCCCGGCCCGGATGTCCGAGGCGGAGGAGCAGCGCTGGGTCGGTGTCATGCTCGACAAACTCGCGGCGCAGGAGAGCAAGCGGGTCCTCGGCGACGTGGAGCTGACCGAACGGGCGGAGCGCCTGTCCACCCAGTATTTCGACGGGCGCGCGCGGCCCGCCTCCGTGCGCTGGGTGACGAACCAGAACACCCGCTGGGGATCCTGCACGCCGGCGGAGGGCAGCATCCGTTTGTCGCACCGGCTGCAGGGCATGCCCGAGTACGTCGTGGACTACGTCCTCGTCCACGAGTTGGCTCATCTGCTCGTGCCCGGTCACGGACCACGCTTCTGGCGACTGCTCGAGGCCTATCCCCGTACCGAGCGCGCCCGCGGCTATCTGGAGGGCGTCGTCGCCGCCGACCGGCTGCCCCAACTGCCCGCCGCGCGCGGAGAGTGACTGTCGACGTTCCTGTACCGAATGTGTACCGGCTTGGCTCAATGTTGCACTCAACCGTTAGCCTGACGCGACGCATTCAAATTCGGGATGGGGGACGGTCGTAACGCATGGCCAGGGAATTCCAACGCGGCCACAAGGCCAAGATCAGTGATCTCACGCCGGGAACGGATCTGTACGTAGGTGTGCAGATCGCCGCTCCTGGACTGACCTTCGACATCAGCTGCTTCGGTCTGGATGCCAACGAGCAGCTTTCGGACGACCGGTACTTCATCTTCTTCAACCAGCCGAAGTCGCCCGAGGAGTCCATCCAACTGCTCGGGGCGCAGTCCGGCGACACCGAGTCGTTCCGCGTCACGCTGGACCGCATCCCGGCGAACATCCACAAGCTCTCCTTCACCGCCACGATCGACGGTGCCGGGCAGATGTCCCAGGTCGGCCCCGGGTACATCCGCATCGTCGCCGGCGGTGAAGAGGTCGTCCGGTACGCCTTCACCGGCTCGGAGTTCACGACCGAGCGTGCGGTCATGCTGGGCGACTTCTACCTGAAGGACGTCTGGCGCTTCGCCGCGGTCGGACAGGGCTTCGACGGCGGCCTCGAAGCGCTGCTGAAGAACTTCGGCGGCGAGGTCGCGGAGGAACCGGCCCAGCAGCAGCCGCAGGCCGCTGCGCCGTCGTTCGCACCGCCGCCCCAGGCCGCCGCGCCGGCTCCCGCTTTCGGGGCGCCCGCCGCCCCGCAGGCTCCGCAGCCCGCGCCGTCGTTCGGAGCGCCGGCCGGTCAGGCGCCGCCCCCGCAGCCGCAGATGCACGCCGCACCGACCATGGCCGCGCCGATGAGCCCGCCGGCCGGCACCGTGCCGCCGCCCGCCCCGTCGCCGTACGGACAGCCGCCGCAGCCGCAGCAGCCGCAGTTCGGCCAAGTACCGGGCCAGGTCCCCGGTCAGCTGCCGCAGCAGGGCACGCCGCCGCCCTACGGCCAGCAGGCCCCTGCCCCGTACGGACAGCAGCAGCCGCCCGGTATGCCTCCGGGCGGGGCGCCCCAGGGCGTCCCCCAGGGTGTGCCGCAGACCGGCGCGGGCCTGCAGGCCGCGCTGCAGCCGTACCGCGAGACCGCCACGGGCCAGCGCTGGACCCCGCAGAACCAGCAGCTCATGCGCGTCGACCTGACCATGGGAGGCACGCCCGTGCTGGCCCGCCAGGGCAGCATGGTCATGTACCAGGGCAAAGTCGACTTCAGTTACAAGGGTGCCGGTTTCGCCGGCCGTGTGGTCGGCAACGCCACCGGCCAGGAAATGCAGTTGATGCGCTGCTCCGGACGCGGCCAGGTCTTCCTCGCCGAGGACGGTGCGCATCTGCACTCGATCGAGCTCCAGGGCGACGGCATCTGCGTGTCCGCGGAGAACGTGCTCGCCTTCGACGAGTCGCTGCAGCACGAGGTGCGACGCATCGAGGGCCACGGCATCCCGGGCGGCGCGCTGTTCACCATGATGTTCCAGGGCACCGGTACGGTCGTCGTCAAGACCCACGGCATTCCCGTGGTCCTGCCGGTCACCCCGACCACGTTCGCCGACTGCAACGCGGTCGTCGCCTGGTCGGCAGCCTCGCAGGTCATCCTCTCCAGCCAGGTCCGGCTGCGCCGCAACGCGTACCCGGGACACAGCGGAGAGACCGTGAACCTCCAATTCCGGGGCGCCCCCGGCAATTTCATCGTCGTCCAGCCGTACGAGGTCTGAGGGAGCCCGAAGAATGAACCAGCAACTCGCGGGCTTCGCCCCGACCCCGATCGCGGCCCGGATGGAGAACCACGGCCGCACCATGCTCAAGGTCGCCATGGCCACCGGCCAGGACCTGTACGCGCGCACCGGCTCGATGGTCGCCTACGAGGGCTTCGTCCAGTACGAGCCCAACCCGCCGGCCGTGCGGCAGATCGCCGCCCAGTGGGTGACCGGCGAGGGCGCTCCCATCATGAAGTGCTCCGGTGACGGGCTGCTCTACCTCGCCGACTACGGCGCCGACGTCGTCGTCATCAACCTCAACAACGACTCCATCTCGGTCAACGGCACCAATGTGCTGGCCTTCGACGCGCACCTCCAGTGGGGCGTCGAGAAGGTCAAGGGCCTGGCCAAGTTCGCCGGCCAGGGCCTGTGGAACGTGGAGATCGCGGGCACCGGCTGGGTCGCCCTGACCTCGCGCGGCACGCCGATCGTCGTCGACTGCGGCCGCGGTGAGGACGAGACGTACGTCGACCCCGACGCCCTCGTCGCCTGGTCCCCGAACCTGAAGGTGAAGGGCAAGCGCAGCTTCAAGGCCTCCTCGCTCATCGGGCGGGGCAGTGGAGAGGCCTACCAGATGGCCTTCTCCGGCCAGGGCATCGTCGTCGTACAGCCGAGCGAGGACAGTACCGACCGCCTGCGGATCCGGCACTGAGGGGGAGCGAGAACACATCATGCAGAGCCCGCTTTTCAGTCACACAGAACAGCAGAGCCAGGACCGGTACGTCGTCCAGAACCCGCAGCTGCTGCGGGTGGCGCTGACCGGCCACGACGACATCCTGGCCCGCAAGGGCGCCATGGTGGCGTACCAGGGGCTCGTCGACTTCGACGGCGAGTACCAGACGAGCAGCCAGCGCCGCGCCCGCGCCAACACCGGTGAGGGTCTGGACCTGATGCGCTGCTCCGGGCAGGGCACGGTCTACTTCGCCAACCTGGCCCAGTACATCCATGTGGTGGACGTCGACCAGGAGGGCATGACGGTCGACAGCGCCTATGTCCTGGCGCTCGACTCCACGCTGCACACCGAAGTGATCGCGGTGGACAGCCAGTACGGCATCTCCGGCTCCGGCAAGTACCAGCTCAACATCTCCGGACGGGGCAAGGTCGCGCTGATGACCTCCGGCCAGCCGCTGATGATGCAGGTGACCCCTGACAAGTACGTCAGCGTCGACGCGGACGCCATCGTTGCCTGGTCCTCCGCGCTGCGGGTGCAGATGCAGGCGCAGACGCACTCCTCCGGGGTGCGCCGCCGCCGCGGCAACACCGGAGAGGGCTGGGAGCTCAGCTTCCTCGGTCAGGGCTTCGCCCTGGTCCAGCCCAGCGAGGTCATGCCCCCGCAGAACGCGGAGCTCGGGCAGGGCGTCCGGGCGCAGTTCGGCGCGGGCCCTCACGGCTCGCACGCGCAGAACCAGAACAACGCCTGGAACTAGAGGCATCAGCAGGGGGCGGCCGCCTCGGCCGCCCCCTGCTCGTTCTGCTCTCAGGCGTGTCGATCGCTGCTGCAGCGACGCACGCTGCTACAGACTCGCGCGCTCCAGAGCCGCACGCGTGCGCTCCACCAGCCGGACCACCGACTCGTCGGCCACATCCGGCACTTGTGCGTAGTCGAACCAGCGCAGGTCCAGTGACTCGTCGCTGATCGCCTCGACCGATCCGCCCGGGGCCAGCGCCGCGTACTGCACGTCCAGGTGCCAGTGGCACGGGGCGGGGATGGGATGCCGGTCGAGTGCGACCGGACCCCCCTGGAGCAGGGCAAGGCCTTCGATCCCGGACTCCTCCGTGGCCTCGCGCAGCGCCGCCGCGGCGAGGGTCGCGTCACCGGGCTCGCAGTGGCCGCCCATCTGCAGCCACATGCCGAGCTTCTTGTGCAGCGTCAGCAGAACCTGCCCGCGCTCAGGGTCGATCACCAGGGCGCTCGCCGTGAGGTGTCCGGCCTCGCAGGCCTTCCACATCCCGTCCGGGTGCCGGTTCAGATGGTCCAGGTAGAGCTGCCGCAGCTCTGCCTGGTCCTCGTAGTCCTTCAGTACGAGGACGGCGTCGTCGTGCAGGCTCACTTGTTGTCGTCGCCCTTGCCGTCGGTGTCGCCGCCGTCTTCGGCGCTGCCGGCCTCGGGGCTCTCGTCGGCCTTGCCGCCCTTGCCGCCGCCCGACGCGGCCTCGCCGAGCATCTTGTCCAGCTCCGAGAAGTCGAGCTGCTCGCGGTGGACGAAGCCGTCCGGGTCGTCCAGGTCGGTGGCGGTCGGCAGCATGTCCGGGTGCTCCCACAGGGCGTCCCGCCCGTCCACGCCGCGCGCGTCGGTAAGGGAGGCCCACAGTCGTGAGGCGTCCCGCAGCCTGCGCGGACGCAGCTGGAGGCCGATCAGGGTGGCGAACGTCTGCTCGGCGGGACCACCGGTGGCCCGGCGCCTGCGCAGCGTCTCGCGCAGCGCGCTCGCCGACGTCAGACGGGGCGAGGCGGCCTCGTGGACCACTGCGTCCACCCAGCCCTCGACAAGCGCGAGCGCGGTCTCCAGACGGGCCAGGGCAGCCTTCTGCTCCGCCGTGTCCTCCGGCTGGAACATGCCCTGCTGGAGCGCTTCCTGAAGCTGCTCGGGATGCGAGGGGTCGAACTGGCCGACCACGTCCTCCAGCTTGGAGGTGTCGACCTTGATCCCGCGGGCGTAGCCCTCGACCGCGCCGAACAGGTGCGAGCGCAGCCACGGCACATGGGCGAAGAGCCGCTGGTGGGCGGCCTCCCGCAGCGCCAGGTACAGCCGCACTTCTTCCCTGGGCACGCCGAGGTCCTTGCCGAGCGCCTCGACGTTCAGCGGGAGCAGAGCCGCTTTGCCGGCCGGGCCGAGCGGCAGACCGATGTCGGTCGAGCCGACCACCTCGCCCGCCAGCACGCCGACCGCCTGGCCGATCTGCTGACCGAACATGGCACCGCCCATCGAGCGCATCATCCCGATCAGCGGACCTGCCATGGCCTGCATCTCCTCGGGCAGTACATCGCCCATGGCGAGGCCGACGCGTTCCGCCACGGGGTCGACGAGCTGCTGCCACGCCGGCAGCGTCGCCTCGACCCACTCCGCGCGGCTCCACGCCACGGCCGTGCTCGCGCCCGACGGCAGCGAGGTCGCGCCGTCCAGCCACAGGTCGGCGAGGCGCACGGCCTCCTCGACCGCGGTGCGCTCGACCGGGCCGACGCTCGCGTCCTTGGTGCCGTCCGGCGTTCCCTGGGAGACGGTCTGGCGCGCGATCTGCTTGGCCATGTCCCAGTTGACCGGTCCGCCCTCGTAGCTCAGCATCTGGCCGAGCTGCTGGAAGGCGGCACCCAGGTCGTTCGGGTTCAGGGAGCCGAACATGGCCGCGAAGGGGTTCTCCCCGCCGCTGTCACCGAAACCGAACCCGAAGGGGTCGGCCGGGGACCCACCGGAGCCCTGGCCACCTCCGCCGGGATTCTTCTTCTTGCCCTCGTCGCCGTTCTCCGGCTCCTCCGGCGGAAGGCCGAATCCGAATGGGGTGTCACTCACGGGTTTCCTCGGCTCGTAGGGCCGCCGGCTTCCTGCCGGCGGCGGCTGCCCGACAACACCACCCAGCGTAGACATCCGAACCGCTTACGGGCTCGGTGCTCCGCCGACACTTGGCCTGCGGCAGGATGGACGGCACCTGGTGCGTATGCGTCATTCGCTTACGTACTGAAGACAACCGCTGGAGACGCCTGGTGAGTTCCCCAGATCCGCAGGTTCGCGCAGCGCGAAACCACTCAACCCCGGCTGCCCGCCGGGAGCCGTCCGGCCGTGGCCCCGTCGTCGCGGTCACCGGCGCCGCCACCGGCGTCGGTGACCTGCTCACGAAGCGCCTGGCCGCATCCGAGGAGGTCAAGCAGGTCGTCGCCCTGGACGAGCGGCGGGGCGAGGTGACCGAGGCGCAGTGGCACATTCTGGATGTGCGCGACCCTGCCATCGCGGAGAAGCTCCGCGGGGCCGACGTCGTCGTGCACCTGGCTCTCGACCTCGACCTGGAGTCCGATCCCGCCGCACGGACCGCCTACAACGTCCGCGGCACCCAGACCGTGCTGACCGCGGCGGCCGCCGCCGGTGTCCACCGCGTCGTCCTGTGCACCTCGGCGATGGTCTACGGCGCGCTGCCCGACAACGACGTCCCGCTCTCCGAGGACGCGGAGCTGCGCGCCACCGCGGAGGCGACCGGCGTCGGGGACCTGCTGGAGATCGAGCGGCTGGCGCGCCGTGCGCCGCGCGCCCACCCCGGTCTCAACGTCACCGTGGTGCGGCCCGCCGTCCTGGTGGGCGGCACCGACACCGCGCTCACCCGCTACTTCGAGTCGCCGCGGCTGCTCGTCGTCGCCGGATCGCGCCCCACCTGGCAGTTCTGCCATGTCGAGGACCTGGTGAGTGCTCTGGAGTACGCCGCGCTCGAGAAGGTCGAGGGTGAGCTCGCCGTCGGTTGCGACGGATGGCTGGAGCAGGAGGAGGTCGAGGAACTCAGCGGCATCCGGCGCATGGAGCTGCCGTCCGCGGTCGCCCTGGGCGCGGCGGCCCGGCTCCACCGGATCGGGCTCACGCCCTCCCCGGCCGGGGACCTCGCGTACACGATGCACCCCTGGGTGGTCAGCGTGAGCCGTCTCCACGATGCCGGATGGCGACCTCGGTGGACCAACGAGGAGGTGCTGGCCGCGCTCCTGGAGGAGGTCGAGGGCAGGCACACCGTCGCGGGACGGCGCCTGGGCCGCAAGGACGCCACAGCCGCGGGTGCCGCGGGTGCGACGGTCGCGCTGCTGGGCACGGCCGCCCTGGTGCGCAGGGCGCGCAAGGCGCGCCGCAGGATCTGACGGGCCCCGCGCGGCACGGGTGCTGCAGGAGGTTCCGAGGGTCCGCTGTAGGAGGCTCCAAGGGTGGGGAGCCGCGATCGGTCGAAGGGGCTATTCCGCGATGTCGGCGGTGTACGGCACGATGGGTGGCATGGCACGCACGTACGACCACCCAGGTGAGCAGGCGGCGCAGGACCCCATCCGGCTGCTGGAGATCCGTGACACGCCGCTCTCGCTCGACGAGGTCTTCGCGGCGGTCGGCGACGACGCGGCGGGCGGCACCGCCCTCTTCGTCGGCACCGTGCGCAACCATGACGGCGGTGCCGACGTGGACACCCTCGGTTACTCGTGCCACCCGACGGCGGAGGCGGAGATGCGCCGTATCGCGGAGAAGATCGCCGCGGACTATCCCGTCCGGGCGCTGGCCGCCGTCCACCGTGTGGGTGACCTCGCCGTCGGGGATCTCGCGGTGGTCGTCGCCGTGTCGTGCCCGCACCGGGGCGAGGCGTTCGAGGCCTGCCGGAAGCTGATCGACAACCTCAAGCACGAGGTGCCGATCTGGAAGCACCAGCGGTTCTCGGACGGTGCGGAGGAGTGGGTCGGCGTTCAGGGGTGACAGGACGGGGCCGTTGACCGTCCGGTCTTGTCGAGGTTGCTTCCACTGAAACCCGGTCGCCACCCATCCGCCCGATTTGCGTAACCGCACCCCTGCCGTGAGCGTTGAAGCGGCAGACGACTAATCTGCTGATCACTCAGTCGTTGGCGCTCATGGGGTAGGGAGGTCGCGATGGCAGTTCTGGCCTGGTTGCTGATTCCGCTGTTCGCTGCTGTCGGTGCTGCGATATGGGCGGGCTGGGCGTCACGGGACCGCACCAGCGGCGACGTGGCCGAGCTCGCGGGCTACGCACGGTTCCGCGACGCGATGGAGCAGGCCGCTCCCGGAACCGACGCCCTACGCCCCTGACCCAGACCGCCGGCAGCCGCTGACGGACCCCGCACGGACCGGCCCCGACGGTGCGTTCACAGGCATGTCCCGTACTGTCGTTCCATGCCACGCCGCACTGCGACGATGCTCGCCTCCACCCTCATCTTCATCGCGCTGCTCTGCGCAGGCGTGTTCCTCAAGGTGCCCTACGCCGAGATGTCGCCCGGACCGACGGTGAACACCCTCGGCTCCGCCGACGGCGAGCCGGTGCTCAAGATCTCGGGCCGCAAGACGTACCCGGCGACCGGTCACCTCAACATGACGACCGTCAGGGTCACCGGCGCGGACTACCAGATGAATCTCCTCGAAGCCGTCTACGGCTGGGTGGCGCACGACAACGTGGTGGTGCCGCACGACACCCTCTACCCGAACGGGAAGACGGAGGAGCAGTCGACGCAGGAGAACGCCGAGGAGTTCAGCCAGTCCCAGGAGAGCGCCAAGGTCGCCGCGCTGCGCCAGCTGAAGATCCCGGTCAAGGAACGGGTCGTGGTCTCGTCCGTCGTCAAGGACTCTCCGTCGGAGAACAAGCTGCACGCCGGGGACGTGATCCGTGCCGTCGACGGCACGACGGTCGAACAGCCGCAGGATGTCGCCAAGCTGGTCGTGAAGCACAAGCCCGGCGAGGACGTCGTCTTCACCGTGGTCCCCGCCGACGAGGCGGCCGCCGCGGAGAAGGCCGGCAAGGAGCCCCAGGGCACCGAGACCGTCACGGTCAAGACGGTGAAGGCCGAGGACGACGGCCGGGCGATCGTCGGCATCCAGGCGGGCGCCGACCACACGTTCCCGTTCACCATCGACATCAATCTGGCCGACGTCGGCGGCCCGAGCGCCGGTCTGATGTTCGCGCTCGGCATCGTCGACAAGCTCACGACCGGGGACATGACGGGCGGCAACTTCGTCGCCGGAACCGGCACGATCGACGAGAACGGCAAGGTCGGCCCGATCGGCGGCATCGAGATGAAGCTCGTCGGAGCGCGCGACGCGGGAGCGGAGTACTTCCTGACGCCCAGCGACAACTGCGCCTCCGCCGCCTCCGACATCCCGGACGGGCTGACGCTGGTGAAGGTCGACACCATCGCCGACGCCGCCAAGTCCCTCGCCAAGATCAGCAAGGGCGACACCGCGGGCCTGCCGAGCTGCACGACCGGCTGACCCGCGAGCAGCGAACGAGCGTGAAAAGCGGCGCCGCGCCCCGTCGGGGGTGCGGCGCCGCTGCTCGGTGCGGGGATTACGCCTCGAAGGTGGCGGCGAGGGCTTCGGCCAGGCCGGGAACGAGGCCCGCCCCGGTCAGCACCTCGTTGGGGGAGTCCTTCTCGCGCAGCCGCAGCGCGGACTCCCGCGAGCCGTCGCGCAGGACGGCCACCGTCATCCGGACCTCCTGACGGCCGGGGTGCTTGGCGACCCAAGCGGTCAGTGCGGCGTCATCGAGACCGTCGGGTACGGAGGCCTCGGCGGACGGTGGCAGCATCAGCCGCTCCACGGTCAAGGCGCAGCCGGCCACCGCTTCGGGCCAGGCGATGGTGCCGAGAAACTCGTCCAGCGGGGTGCCGGCCGGGATCTCGTCCTGCTCGACGGGGGTGAGGGGCGCGGCCGCGTCAGCGCTGTCGAGGCCGAGCTGGGCGGCGAGGCCCGGTTCCTGGGAGCGCAGCTGAGCGGTGTCGACGAGGGCGAAGAGCCGGGCCGGCTGGTCCCAGCCGAGACCGGCGGCGTACTCGTCGATTTCGAGCACGGCGCGGGTGAGCGGGGTCGCGGCCATGGGGGGGCCGGAGGGAGAGACGTTGGACATGGTCAATATCCTGCCTCCTTACTGCCCCGCGGCGGGAACTAGGTAAAGCCTCAGTAAGTTGCATGAGTGGGCTCTACGATCGCGGGGCCCGATTCACACAACCGCGAACTTCGAGGTGCGCACGTTGGCTTTCCAGATGCCGGACCGCGGCGGAGGCCCGACCGGGCCACGGATGAGAGTGGGCCGGCCGTCCCGGCGTGTCCGCACCCTGCTCATGACACTGGGTGTCCTGGCCGCCCTGGCCATGGTGTTCGTCATGTTCTCGGGGTTCTGGACCGACTGGCTCTGGTACCGCTCCGTCGACTACTCGTCTGTGTTCACCACCACCCTGTGGACCAAGATCGGCCTGTTCGCCGTCTTCGGTCTGCTGATGGCGCTCGCCGTCGGTGTGAACATCTGGCTGGCGCACCGGCTGCGGCCGCCGCTCAGCGCGATGTCGCTGGAGCAGCAGAGCCTCGACCGGTACCGCATGGGCATCGCTCCGTACAAGAAGTGGGTGCTCCTCGCGATCACCGCGCTCGTCGGGCTGATCGCCGGAGCCTCCGCCACCAGCCAGTGGCGTACGTGGCTGATGTGGATCAACGGGGTGCCCTTCGGTCAGAAGGACCCCCAGTTCAAGATGGACGTGGCGTTCTACGCGTTCGACCTGCCGTGGTACCGGTTCCTGCTCGGCTTCGGATTCGCGGCTGTCGTGCTGTCGCTGATCGCTGCCGCGCTGACCCACTACCTCTACGGCGGGCTGCGCATCACCAGCCCCGGCGCGCGGGCAACGGCCGCGGCCACCGGACACCTGTCGGTGCTGCTCGGTCTCTTCGTCGCGCTCAAGGCCGTCGCCTACTGGCTGGACCGGTACGGACTCGCGGTCAAGTCCAGTGACTTCAAGGCGACCGACAACTGGACAGGCCTGCGCTACGTCGACGCGAACGCCTACCTGCCGGCGAAGACGATCCTGTTCTGCATCGCCGTCATCTGCGCACTGCTGTTCTTCGCGACGCTGTGGCGCCGCACCTGGCAGCTGCCGGTGATCGGCTTCGGTCTGATGGTCCTGTCGGCGATCCTGATCGGCGGCCTGTACCCGGCGATCGTGCAGAAGTTCCAGGTCCAGCCGAACGAGCAGGCCAAGGAAGCGCCGTACATCCAGAAGAACATCGACGCGACCCGCGACGCCTACGGGATCGGCGGCGTGAAGCCCTCGGACTACCTGGGCCGCGGTCAGGTCAAGGACGGCCAGCAGCAGCGCAAGGACGCCGACTCGGCGGCCAGCTACCGCATCAACGACCCGAACATCGTCTCGCCCACTTTCCAGCAGCTGGAGCAGGAGCGGAAGTACTACCAGTTCCCCGCCACTCTGGACGTCGACCGCTACAAGGGCCAGGACACGGTCATCGGTCTGCGTGAGCTCAACCTTCAGGGCGTCGACAAGCGCAACTGGATCAACGACCACTTCACCTACACCCACGGTTACGGCGCCGTCGCGGCCAAGGGCACCGACACCGCCGCCGGCACGTCCGGCGCCCCGGACTTCACGGAGGCGGGCCTCCCGTCCAAGGGCAGCCTCGGAGACTACGAGCAGCGGATCTACTACGGCGAGAAGACCACCCAGTACTCGATCGTCGGCGGGCCGCAGAAGGAGCTCGACTACGAGAAGAACGACGGCTCCCAAGTCACCACCAGCTACAAGGGCAAGGGCGGCATCGACGTCTCCGGCCCGCTGAACCGTGCCGCGTACGCCGTCGCCTTCAACGAGCCGCAGATCATGTACTCGGGGGCCATTGGCGAAGGCTCCAAGATCCTCTACAACCGCACGCCCAAGGAGCGCGTCGAGGCGGTCGCCCCCTGGCTGACCATCGACGGCGACGCCTATCCGGCGGTCGTGGGCAAGCGGATCCAGTGGGTCATCGACGCATACACCACCACCAACGGCTATCCGTACGCGTCCCGTACGACGCTCGGTGACACCACGGCCGACTCGCTGACCGACCAGCAGCGCGCGGTGGTCGCCCAGCAGAACCAGGTCAACTACATCCGGAACTCGGTGAAGGCCACTGTCGACGCCTACGACGGCACCGTCACGCTCTACGAGTGGGACGAGAAGGACCCGGTCCTCAAGACCTGGAAGAAGGCCTTCCCCGGCACGGTGAAAGCCAAGAGCGACATCCCGGCCGACCTGAAGGCCCATCTGCGGTACCCGCAGGACATGTTCAAGGTCCAGCGCGAGCTGCTCACCCTGTACCACGTCACCAAGCCCGACCAGTTCTACAACGCGAGTGACGCCTGGCAGGTGCCCAACGACCCGACCAAGGCGACGGACAACAACGCGGTTCCGCCGTACTACCTGTCGATGAAGCTGCCGGGCGACGCGGCGCAGCAGTTCTCGCTGACGACGACCTTCACCCCGAGCGGCCGTCCGAATCTGCGCGCGTTCATGGCGGTGGACGCCGATGCCAACAGCGACAGCTACGGCAAGATCAGACTGCTGCGGGTGACGGACGACAAGGTCGACGGTCCCGAGCAGGTCCAGAGCCGGCTCAACAGACACGGCCCCATCGCCACTTACGTCCGTGACCTCAAGGGCGCCGACTCGACGATCAAGTACGGAAATCTGCTGACGGTCCCCCTGGACAGCGGGTTCCTGTACGTCGAGCCGATCTATGCCCAGGGCCGGGGCTCCGAGTATCCGCTGCTGAGCAAGGTGGCGGTCGTCTACGGCGAGAAGATCGGCTTCGCCGACGACCTCGCCGGAGCACTCAGCCAGGTCTTCGGGACGGAAGGGGCACCGGACGAGGAGACCCCGCCGACCGATCCGACCGAGCCGCCGGAGGAACCGGCCGAGCCGCCGGCCACCGGTGACGGCGCGCTCGCGGACGCCATCGCCGACGCGCAGAAGGCGTACAGCGACGCCCGGGCAGCCTTGGAGAAGAAGCCGACGGACTGGACCGCGTACGGCAAGGCCCAGGCCGATCTGGAGGCAGCCCTGCAGCGGGCGGCTGACGCCCAGAAGGCCCAGCCGGAATCGACACCCGGCTCCGAGCCCGAGACGACACCGGACGGCAAGCCCGACTCCAAGCCCGACGGAGAGGCGCCGCCCGGGGACTGAGCCTGCCGAGGGCCTGGGCTCTCGGCAGAGGGGCTGAGCAGGCACCATCCCGCGTCGTGGTACGGTTGCAACACAACGGCGCGGGGTGGAGCAGCTCGGTAGCTCGCTGGGCTCATAACCCAGAGGTCGCAGGTTCAAATCCTGTCCCCGCTACT
>NZ_JBEXRZ010000061.1:0-37081 GCF_040613325.1 Streptomyces sp. NPDC006283
TACTGCTGAAGATCGTCGATGTCGGCGCGAAGTGGGCGGCCATCGCCACGCTGCTCTCCGTCTTCACCGGCGTCTCCCTCAACATGGGCATCCTGCCGCCCGCCGCGGTGACGACGGCCGCCAGGTCCTCGATCTCGCGCTCCACCGCGTACGGCGCGGTGTCGCCGCTCGCGCCGCGGCCCCGGCGGTCGTACGTGAACACGGTGCGGTGCGGCGCCAGCAGCTCGGCCAGCGGCGCGTCCGACGCCGCCGTGCACAGCGCGCCGCTCACCAGGACCAACGGGTCCCCGGCGCCGCGCTGTTCGTACGCGATGAGGGTGCCGTCCGCCGATTCGGCCTTTGCCACAGCCATGCTCGTGGTGTCCATGGGAGATATGACCGGACGGGTCGCGAGAACTCATCGCTCGGGGCGAAGAAGTTTTCGGCGGTGTCGGTGGGCCCCCGTACCGTGGGGTCCATGAACATCTGTGTCTTCCTCTCCGCCGCCGACCTCGACGACCGCTACACCCGGCCCGCCCGCGAGTTCGCCGAACTCATCGGCAAGGGCGGCCACACCCTCGTGTGGGGCGGTTCGGACTGCGGCCTGATGAAGGTCGTCGCCGACGGGGTCGAGGAGGCGGGCGGACGGCTTGTCGGGGTGTCCGTGGAGTTCCTGCAGGACAAGGCGCGGGTGCGGGCCGACGAGATGGTCGTCGCGCAGGACCTCGCCGAACGCAAGGCGCTGCTGCTCGCCAAGTCCGACGCCGTCGTGATCATGGTCGGCGGCACCGGCACCCTCGACGAGGCGACCGAGATCCTGGAGCTGAAGAAGCACGGCCACCACACCAAGCCGGTGGTCCTGCTCAACGCCGCAGGGTTCTACGACGGTCTGAAGCAGCAGTTCCAGCGGATGGACGACGAGGGCTTCCTGCCCGTGCCCCTCACCGAGCTGGTGTTCTTCGCCGAGGACGGGGCGGGCGCGATGGCCTACCTGGAGGAGTCCGTGGGCATCCAGTAGTGCGACGATGGCGGGCATGACCACCCACCTGATCACCGGCGCAGGATCCGGCATCGGCGCGGCCGTCGCGCGCCGCCTCAACGAGCGGGGCGACGACATCCTCCTCGTGGCGCGCGACGCGGGCCGTGCCAAGGAACTCGAAGCGCGGTACCCGGGAGCGGGCACGCTCGTCGCCGACCTGGCGGACCCCGACCGCATCTCCTGGGCCCTCGGACACCAGTCCATGCCGGAGACCGTCGACTCGCTGCTGCACATCGCCGGTATCGTCGACCTCGGCCCGATCGCCGAGCTGCGCCCCAAGACCTGGCACCAGCAGCTCAACGTCAACCTGATCGCGCCCGCCGAACTGACCCGGCTCTTCCTGCCCCAACTGCGCGCCGCCGAGGGGCATGTGGTCTTCGTCAACTCCGGCGCCGGCCTCAACGCGCACGCCGAGTGGGGCGCGTACGCGGCCTCCAAGCACGGCCTCAAGGCACTGGCCGACTCGCTGCGGCACGAGGAGCATGCGGCCGGGGTACGGGTCACGTCCGTCTACCCGGGGCGCACCGCGAGCCCGATGCAGGCGAAGGTGCACTCCCAGGAGGGGAAGGAGTACGACGCCTCCCGCTGGATCGACCCCGAGTCGGTGGCCACCGCGATCCTCACCGCGCTGGACCTGCCGCGCGACGCCGAGATCAACGACGTGACGGTGCGGCCGGGGCGCTGACGACCGCGGCACGTACGCTTCCCGGGTGAGCGAGAAGAACGAGTTCCGCTGGGGGCCTGCCACCGGCGTGGGGTCCATGCCGGGCGGCGACGCCCGCGAGGCCGCGAAGACAGTCACCGGGACGTTCGAGGAGTTCGTGCATCTGGCCGAGCTGCCCGCACGCGGGCCCGGTGCCGACATGATCGGCCGCACCATCGGCCTCCTGGTCGAGATGTACGCCCATGTCGAGCCCAGCGGCTGGCGGATCAGTGACCGGCCGGGACGCGACACCCGCCGGGCCCGTTCCTGGCTCGGCGAGGACCTCGACGCGCTGGAGGAGTTCACACAGGGCTACGAGGGGCCGCTGAAGGTGCAGGCGGTCGGCCCCTGGACGCTCGCCGCGGCGCTCGAGCTGCGCGGCGGCGAGGCGCTCCTCGGCGACCCCGGGGCCTGCCGGGATCTTGCCGGCTCCCTCGCGGAGGGGCTGCGCGACCACCTCGCGGAGGTACGCCGCCGGGTGCCCGGCGGCCGCGTGGTGCTCCAGCTCGACGAGCCGTCCCTCACCGCCGTGCTCCGGGGGCAAATCAGGACCGCCAGCGGCTACCGCACCTACCGGGCGGTGGACCGGCAGGTCGTCGAGAGCGCGCTGCGGGACGTCATGGCGGCGGCGGACGGGCCGGTCGTCGTGCACTCCTGCGCACCGGACGTGCCGTTCGCGCTGCTGCGCCGGGCCGGCGCCCAGGGGATCTCGTTCGATTTCGGTCTGCTCACCGAGCGTGACGAGGAATCGATCGGTGAGGCCGTGGAGGCCGGCACCAAGCTCTTCGCGGGCGTCGTCCCCCCGACCGACGACGCGTCGGCCGGATTGTCAGTGGGCGCCGATATCGTCAAGGGTGTACGGACACTGTGGCGCAGGCTGGGGCTGAATCCGGGGACTCTCGCGGAGTCGTTGGTGATCACTCCGACGTGCGGGCTCGCGGGCGCCTCGCCCGCGTACGCGCGCGCCGCGCTCGCCCACTGCGTCCGTGCCGCGAAATCACTCGCGGACAACCCTGAGTGACGGGTGCACGGATAACGGGAGGACAAGACGGTGGCCGGCGAACAGCAGACGACCCTGCCCGCGGACGTACGGGAGCAGCACGCACTCCTCGCCGAGCAGATCGAGGAGCACCGCTTCCGGTACTACGTGAAGGACAGCCCCGTCATCAGTGACGCGGACTTCGACAAGCTCCTGCGCAAGCTCGAAGGGCTCGAGGAGCAGTATCCCGAGCTGCGCACCCCCGACTCGCCCACCCAGAAGGTCGCCGGCGACTACGAGACGGAGCTGACGAAGGTCGAGCACCGCGAGCGGATGCTCTCCCTGGACAACGCCTTCGACGACGCGGAGCTCGCCGCCTGGGCCGAGCGCGTCGCCCGCGACGTCGGCGCCCCCGGCTACCACTTCCTGTGCGAGCTCAAGGTCGACGGCCTCGCGGTCAACCTCACGTACGAGAAGGGCAGGCTGACCCGCGCGGCGACCCGCGGAGACGGCCGGGTCGGCGAGGACATCACTCCCAATGTCCGCACGATCGCCGACATCCCCGACCGGCTGGAGGGCGACCGCATCCCCGGCCTCGTGGAGATCCGGGGCGAGGTCTACTTCCCCATGGAGAAGTTCCAGGAGCTGAACGCCCGCCGGGTCGAGGCGGGCGAGCAGCCGTACGCCAATCCGCGGAACTCCGCCTCGGGTTCGCTGCGTCAGAAGGACCCCAAGGTCACCGCCAAGCTCCCGCTGCACATGGTGGTGCACGGCATCGGCGCCCGCGAGGGCCTGGCCATCGACCGCCTCTCCGAGGCGTACGACCTGCTGCGCGAGTGGGGGCTGCCCACCGCGCAGCACAACAAGGTCGTCGGCTCGCTCGACGAAGTGCGGCAGTTCATCGCCTACTTCGGCGAGCACCGCCACTCCGTGGAGCACGAGATCGACGGCGTCGTCGTCAAGCTCGACGAGATCCCTCTCCAGGGCCGTCTCGGCTCCACCGCCCGCGCGCCACGCTGGGCGATCGCGTGGAAGTACGCGCCGGAGGAGGTCAACACCAAGCTGGTCAACATCCGGGTCGGCGTGGGCCGCACCGGCCGCGTCACGCCGTACGCGCAGGTCGAGCCGGTGACGGTGGCGGGTTCCGAGGTCGAGTTCGCGACCCTGCACAACCAGGACGTGGTCAAGGCCAAGGGCGTCCTGATCGGCGACACGGTGGTGCTGCGCAAGGCCGGAGACGTGATCCCGGAGATCCTGGGGCCGGTGGTGGACCTGCGGGACGGCAGCGAGCGCGAGTTCGTCATGCCGGCCGAGTGCCCGGAGTGCGGGACGGCGTTGCGGCCCATGAAGGAGGGCGACGTCGACCTGCGCTGCCCCAACGCACGCTCGTGCCCGGCGCAGTTGCGGGAGCGGCTGTTCTATCTCGGGGGTCGCAAGTCCCTCGACATCGAGAACTTCGGCTACGTGGCCGCCGCCGCGCTCACCCGCCCCTTGGAGCCGGCCGATCCGCCGCTCGCCGACGAGGGAGACCTCTTCAACCTCACGATGGAGCAGCTGCTGCCCATCAAGGCGTACGTCCTCGACCAGGACAGCGGTCTGCCCAAGCGCGACCCGAAGACCGGCGAGGACAAGATCGTCACGGTCTTCGCCAACAAGGAGGGCGGTCCGCGGCGGAACGCGGTGGCGATGCTGGAGAACATCGCGGCGGCCAAGGAGCGGCCGCTGGCGCGGATCATCACCGGCCTGTCGATCCGGCATGTGGGCCCGGTGGCCGCGGAGGCGCTCGCCCGCGAGTTCCGTTCCATCGAGCGGATCGAGCAGGCGTCACAGGAGGAGCTGGCGGCAGTCGACGGGGTCGGACCGACCATCGCCGCCGCGCTCAAGCAGTGGTTCGAGGAGGACTGGCACCGCGAGATCCTGCGGAAGTGGCGCGCGGCGGGCGTCCGGATGGAGGAGCAGGGCTCGGGGGACGACGAGGGGCCCCGGCCCCTCGAGGGGCTGACGGTCGTCGTCACAGGAACGCTGGAGAACCACACCAGGGATGGCGCAAAAGAAGCGCTCCAGAGCCTCGGAGCGAAAGTGGCCGGTTCCGTATCGAAGAAGACGAGCTTTGTTGTCGTCGGCGACAACCCCGGCTCCAAGTACGACAAGGCCGTGCAGTTGAAGGTGCCGGTTCTGGACGAGGCAGGCTTCGCCGTGCTGCTCGAGCAGGGGCCGGATGCGGCACGTGAGGCCGCTGAGACTCAGGAGGCATGACAAAAGGGGTTCGGACGGGCGCTCGAGGGGGGCGCACAAGGCGCATCGCGGCAGCGCGAGGGTCAGGATCCGGACGCGTCGAACGCCGGTGGAACGCCCAGTACAGGTCACCCGTTCAGCGCATACCAGATGTATAAGGGTGGCCGGGTCGCATTCGGGCAAGAGCTGTAGAGCGATGCCCGTCCGAGCCTCCTGCGGCCTACTGTTGAGACGTGCGCCTGTCGTGCACGGCTCCGGGGTGGGTTTCGGTCGTGGTGGCACGACATCGGGAGCCAAGCCATCGCGAGGCATCGGCACTGCCGGCTGTGAGAGGGACGGGAATGAAACCGACCGAGAGCGCCGCCCCGGTTTCACGGCCGCGTGCACTCGCGGCCCTGGCCGGCAGGGCACCGGGCCTGCCGACCGTCGTCGTCGCGTGCGCCGCGCTCGCGCTCGTCATCGGAATCGTCCGCACCGTCCGCGACGGCCGCGGACTCTTCCCCTCCGCCACCGTCGGATGGTCGCTCGCCCTGCTCACCGGGATCATCGTCGGCCATCTCGTCGCCCTCGGCCGTGACCGCTGGTGGGGCGGCACCGGCTCCGGCGCCGCGCTCACCCTCGCCACTCTGCTGCTGTTCGGCTGGGTCCCGGCGGCGCTCGTCAGCCTCGCGGTCGTCGCGGTGGTCGGCGCCGCCTGCCGCCACCGCCGGCGGCAGGGCGTAGTGCACGGCGCCGTCGACGTTCTCGGCATCGGCGCGGCCGGGCTCACGCTCGCGCTGTTCGACGTCGTCCCCACCGTCGAGCGGCCCTGGGACCCGCTCGACTGGGAGCTCGAGGCCGCGCCCGAGGTGATCCTGGCCGCCACCGCCTACCTCGCCGTCAACCGCCTGCTGCTCTGGTACGTGCTCGCCCCGCAGGGCGGCGGCCTGCCCACCGTGGCCCGCACCGCGCTGCTCCGGCAGGGCATCGTCGCCGTCGCCCTCGTCGGCATCGCGCCGCTGATCTGTGTCGTCGCCGTCGTCATGCCTTTGCTGCTGCCCCTGTTCGCCGTACCGCTGATCGCCCTCGACTCGACCCTGTGGATAGCCAGGGCCAGGGCCGAGGAGCAGCTGCGGGATCCGCTGACCGGCCTGCCCAACCGCCAGTGGCTGCTGGAACGCACCTGGGCCGCGCTCGAGGACGCGGAGGCCGGCGGCGCGCGAGCCGCGCTCGTACTGATCGACCTCGACCGTTTCCGTTCCGTCAACGACACCCTCGGCCATCTCGCGGGCGACCGGCTGCTGCTCCAGATTGCCGACCGGCTGCGTCTCGCCCTGCCGCGCGGGGCGGAGGCCGCACGGCTCGGCGGCGACGAGTTCGCCGTACTGCTGCCCACGGCCGACTCGACGACCTCGGCGCAGCGCGTGGCCAGGCACCTCGTCGCCGAACTGTCCTCGCCCCTCGACCTGGACGGGCTCACCCTCGTCCTGGAGGCCAGCGCCGGACTCGCCGTCTTCCCCGACCACGCCCTGGACGCCGAAGGGCTGCTGCGCCGCGCGGACGTCGCGATGTACCAGGCCAAGCGCGACCGTACGGGCGTCGAGGTGTACGAGTCCAAGCGCGACAGCAACACCCCCGACCGGCTCGGTCTGCTGGGCGACCTGCGCCGGGCGCTGGACGCCGGCGAGGTCGAGCTCCACTACCAGCCCAAGGTCCGCTTCGACGGACACGTCGCCGGCCTCGAGGCCCTCGTCCGCTGGGTGCACCCGGAGCGCGGCCGCGTCCCCCCGGACGAGTTCATCGCGATCGCCGAGTCCTCCGGACTGATGCCCCACCTGACCGAGTACGTCCTCGAGACGGCACTCGCCCAGGTCGCGAAGTGGCGCGCGCAGGGGCTCCACGTCCCGGTCGCCGTCAACGTCTCGCCCCGCGACGTGCACACCCCCGGCTTCGCCGGCGCCGTCGCGGCGCGGCTCGCCCGGCACGGTGTCCCGGCGGCCGCGCTCCAGCTGGAGATAACGGAGCATGTGCTGCTGGAGGACCCGCAGCGGGCCGCGGACACGCTGGCCGGGCTCGCCGACCACGGTGTGAAGATGTCGCTGGACGACTTCGGCACGGGCTACTCGTCCCTGGTGCATCTGCGCCGGCTGCCGGTCAGCGAACTGAAGATCGACCGCTCCTTCGTGGCCCGGCTCGCGGTCGACGCCGAGGACGCGGAGATCGTCCGCTGCACCGTGGACCTGGCCCACTCGCTCGGACTGCTGGTGGTCGCGGAGGGCGTCGAGGACGACGAGACGTGGGAGCGGCTGCGGGACCTGCGCTGCGACGCGGTGCAGGGCTGGCTGGTCGCCGCGGCGATGCCACCGCAGGAGACGACGGCCTGGCTGCTGGCGCGCGGCGAACGGGGCTGGCACCGGCCCGCGCTCCCCGCGGGCGAACTGCCCCAGGCCCAGTCCGGCGCGGACCGCGCCGTGACGTGACGCCGCCGAGGGCGAGGTGCCGGGACACGCGGGCCCGGCGAGATCCGAACGAAAGGCCCTCGGACGCCCCTGTTTCACGGGGGCGAGCCGTCACCGTTTCACGGTCCGCGGCCCCGGCCCCATAGGATTGGGCCAAAACCATCACACTCACCCCTGAGGATCGCTGCATGCCTGGCATCACGCGCGAGGAGGTCGCCCACCTCGCCCGGCTGGCGCGTCTGGAGCTGAAGGACGAAGAGCTCGAGCACTTCGCCGGACAGCTCGACGACATCATCGGCGCGGTCGCCCGCGTCTCCGAGGTCGCCGACCAAGACGTACCCCCGACCTCCCACCCGCTGCCGCTGACCAATGTCATGCGTGCGGACGAGGTCCGTCCGTCGCTCACCCCCGAGCAGGCGCTCTCCGGCGCCCCGGCCCAGGAGCAGCAGCGTTTCAAGGTGCCGCAGATCCTGGGGGAGGACTAATCACATGACGGACACCATCATCAAGCTCACCGCCGCGGAGACCGCCGCGAAGATCGCCTCCGGCGAGCTCACGGCCGTCCAGGTCACCGAGGCCCATCTGGCCCGTATCGAGGCCGTCGACGAGAAGGTCCACGCCTTCTTGCACGTCGACCGTGAGGGCGCCCTCGCGCAGGCCCGCGCCGTCGACGAGAAGCGTGCGAACGGCGAGAAGCTGGGTCCCCTCGCCGGTGTGCCGCTGGCGCTCAAGGACATCTTCACCACCGAGGGGATCCCGACCACCGTCGGGTCGAAGATCCTCGAAGGCTGGATCCCGCCGTACGACGCGACGCTCACCAAGCGCCTCAAGGACGCCGACGTCGTGATCCTCGGCAAGACCAACATGGACGAGTTCGCCATGGGGTCCTCGACCGAGAACAGCGCCTACGGCCCGACGGGCAACCCGTGGGACCTGACCCGCATCCCGGGCGGCTCCGGCGGCGGCTCCAGCGCCGCGCTCGCCTCCTACCAGGCGCCGCTCGCCATCGGCACGGACACCGGCGGCTCGATCCGCCAGCCCGCCGCGGTCACCGCCACGGTCGGCGTCAAGCCCACCTACGGCGCGGTCTCCCGCTACGGCATGGTGGCGTTCTCGTCCTCCCTCGACCAGGGCGGCCCCTGCGCCCGCACCGTCCTGGACGCGGCGCTCCTGCACGAGGTCATCGCCGGACACGACCCGCTCGACTCGACGTCCATCGACGCCCCGGTCCCGCCGGTCGTCGAGGCCGCCCGCAACGGCAGCGTCGAGGGCATGCGCGTCGGCGTCGTCAAGCAGTTCCGCGGCGAGGGCTACCAGGCCGGTGTCGTCCAGCGCTTCGACGAGTCGGTCGAACTGCTGAAGGAGCTCGGCGCCGAGATCGTCGAGCTGGACTGCCCGTCCTTCGACCTGGCGCTCTCCGCCTACTACCTGATCGCGCCGTCCGAGTGCTCCTCGAACCTGGCCCGCTTCGACGCCATGCGGTACGGCCTGCGGGTCGGCGACGACGGCACGAAGTCCGCGGAGGAGGTCACCGCCCTCACCCGTGAAGCCGGCTTCGGCGACGAGGTCAAGCGCCGCGTCATGCTCGGCACGTACGCGCTCAGCTCCGGCTACTACGACGCGTACTACGGCTCCGCCCAGAAGGTCCGCACCCTCATCACGCGGGACTTCGAGAAGGCCTTCGAGCAGGTCGACGTGATCGTCTCCCCGACGACGCCGACCACCGCCTTCCCGATCGGCGAGCGCGCCGACGACCCCATGGCGATGTACCTCGCCGACCTGTGCACCATCCCGACCAACCTGGCAGGCAACGCGGCCATGTCGCTGCCCTGTGGTCTCGCGCCGGAGGACGGCCTGCCCGTCGGCCTGCAGATCATCGCCCCCGCCATGAAGGACGACCGCCTGTATAAGGTCGGAGCCGCCGTCGAGGCCGCCTTCGTGGAAAGGTGGGGGCACCCGCTGCTCGAGGAGGCTCCGTCGCTATGAGTGCCATGGCAAAGAAGGCCAAGAACTTCAAGAAGTCCAAGACCGGGCTGTACGTGTCGCTCGGCAGCACCGCGTTCGGCGCGATCAGCGTCGCCAAGCAGGCCAAGCTCGCCCGCTCGGACGGTGACATGCTCCGGCTGGCCGACGCCGTCGTGTCCGCCGGCGCGATCGTCACCGGCCTGGCCATCCTCTACCGCGAGCTGAAGCGGCTCGGCGACGACGACGTTCTGCTGGGCTGAGAGGGAAAGTTTCATCGTGACCGTCACTGAACTGGTGTCGTACGAGGACGCTCTCGCGTCCTACGACCCCGTCATGGGCCTCGAGGTCCATGTCGAGCTCGGCACCAAGACCAAGATGTTCTGCGGGTGTTCGACCGAGCTGGGCGCAGAGCCCAACTCACAGACCTGCCCCACCTGTCTCGGCATGCCCGGCTCGCTCCCGGTCGTCAACGCGATCGCCGTCGAGTCGGCCGTCAAGATCGGTCTGGCGCTGCACTGCGAGATCGCCGAGTGGTGCCGCTTCGCCCGGAAGAACTACTTCTATCCGGACATGCCGAAGAACTTCCAGACCTCGCAGTACGACGAGCCGATCGCCTTCAACGGCTATCTGGACGTCCAGCTCGAGGACGGCGAGGTCTTCCGTGTGGAGATCGAGCGCGCCCACATGGAGGAGGACACCGGCAAGTCGACGCACGTCGGCGGCGCGACCGGCCGTATCCACGGCGCGTCCCACTCCCTGCTCGACTACAACCGTGCCGGCATCCCGCTGATCGAGATCGTCACCAAGCCGATCGCCGGCGCCGGCGCGCGGGCCCCCGAGGTCGCCAAGGCGTACGTCGCCGAGCTGCGCGAGCTCATCAAGGCGCTCGGCGTCTCCGAGGCCCGCATGGAGATGGGCCAGATGCGCTGCGACGTGAACCTGTCGCTGCGCCCGAACGGCACCGAGAAGTTCGGCACCCGCAGCGAGACGAAGAACGTCAACTCGCTGCGCAGCGTGGAGCGTGCGGCCCGGTACGAGATCCAGCGGCACGCCGCGGTCCTCGGCGGCGGCGGCACGATCGTGCAGGAGACCCGTCACTTCCACGAGGAGGACGGCTCCACAACGTCCGGCCGGGTCAAGGAGGAGGCAGAGGACTACCGCTACTTCCCCGAGCCCGACCTGGTTCCGGTCGCGCCGACCCGCGAGTGGGTCGAGGAACTGCGCTCCACGCTGCCCGAGCTGCCGCGGGTGCGGCGCAACCGGCTCCGCGAGGAGTGGGGCGTCTCCGAGCACGACATGCAGTCGATCCTCAACGCGGGCGCGGTCGAACTGATCGTCGCCACGACCGAGGCGGGCGCACCGGCCGACCAGGCACGTAAGTGGTGGATGGGCGAACTGGCCCGCAGCGCCAACGAGTCCGGCCGTGCGCTGGACGCGCTGCCGATCACCCCGGCGCAGGTCGCCCGGGTGACCGCGCTGGTCAAGGAGGGCTCGCTCAACGACAAGCTGGCCCGACAGGTCATCGAGGGCGTGCTCGCCGGCGAGGGCGACCCGGACACCGTGGTCGAGAAGCGCGGTCTGAAGGTCGTCTCGGACGAGGGTGCGCTCGGCGCGGCCGTCGACGAGGCCATCGAGGGCAACGCGGCCATCGCGGACAAGATCCGCGGCGGCAAGGTCGCGGCGGTCGGCGCGCTGGTGGGCGCGGTCATGAAGACCACGCGGGGCCAGGCGGACGCGGCGCGCGTCAAGGAGCTGATCCTCGAGAAGCTGGGCGTCGGCGAGGGCTGACGGCCGTTCGTAGGTCAGGGGCGGCGCACACCACTCGGTGTGCGCCGCCCCTTCGTGCTTCCGCTTCACCGTGACCGATGCCGGGCCGGGCCGTTGTCACGGCATGACCAAAGCACAGCGTGTACTTGCCGCCCTCGCACTCGCCACCGGTGCGTCCGCTCTCGCCGCCCCCGCCGCGACCGCGGCCCCTTCTCCGCTCCCGGTCGGGACGCTGTCCGTCACGGACACGGTGGATTCCCTCACGTCCGGCTCCGTCGCGCCGGAGCACCGCGGCGAGGTGCCGACCGCTTCCCAGCAGCTCGCCGGTCTCAACCGGCTGGCGGAGGTGCCGGGTGAGCTGGACCCCCTGACCAGCCAGGCACAGCCCGTGATGGGGCTCGTCGGCGCCCTCGAGTAACGCGCGACGTGTCCAGCCGTGGTACCCGGCCGGTGCCGGCACCGTCGCGGCTCCACGGGTCAGTGCCGGATGCCCAGCCCCGGCAGCCACAACTCGCCGCGGTCCTTGCAGCTCACGTCCCGCGCCCGCAGCTCCTCCGGTGCCCGGGTGCCGCGGGCGCGCAATTCGGTGACGACCAGGGCGGCCAGGGCCGTGGCGCATGCGCGCTCGGGGTAGGTGACATCCGTCTGCCACCAGCCCCGGTCCCTGCTCTGCCAGCCGCGGGCGAGCATCACCTGGGCCCGGCCCTCGCTGTCCTCGCCGTCCCGGTCGTCGATCGAGGCGTGCAGGCCGTCCTCGAGGCTGTAGGAGACGAGCAGTTGACGGCCGCGGTCGGCGGCACTGGTCAGGCAGAAGCTCGCCCAGTCGGAGCCGACCTGCACAGGCAGCTGCTCCACCCACGCTGCGAGCAGCAGCTCCAGCCCGTACTGGAACTGCGCGAGACCGGCGGCGAGCCGCCCGCTCGGACGTGAGATCGGACGCTCACCGGGGCCGCTGCGGTCCAACTGCCATATGTACGGCAGGGCGGCGACGTCATGGGGCTCGCCGCCGGACCAGGCGCCGCCCCACTCGAAGGCGCGGTGCTCCTCGCTCTCCAATGCCGCGGTGTCATGGACCGACAGCCCCACCTGCTGCCGGTCCCCCGCGAGCAGCACGACCCGGCGGCCGTCGCGCCAGCGGACGCTGGGCCCCTCGGAGGATCCGCCGTAGAGCGTCGGTTCCCCGATCCGGGCGACGATCGCGTCGTACACCACCTGCAGGGCGGCGCGCCGCTCGGCGGACGACGCTCCGGGGGTGTGGACGAGCACCGGGACGGGGGAGCGGCCGAGGTGCGGACCGGGGGCGTCATGGAGCATGCGGGCGAACTCCGCGGCGTCCGCGGGCGTCAGGGCCGTCTGGTGGATCCCCCTGTTTTCCATGTCGGCCATGGTGCCAGCCGGCACCGACAAATCCCCGGGACTTGTGGACCAAGGCCGATTCCCGTCGCCGTGGCCGGGCGCCGCAACCACGGCGCAGCCAGGCGTTCCGCCGGTTGTGACTATCCTCACGAATGGTGAGAGAAACAGAGAATAAGTGACAGAGTGTCCCTTTGTACTGGTCATGAGTTCTTTGCGGGTTTTCCCGAACAAAGATCGACGAACCACAGGGGAGCCGCTCCGTTGGCAGCAATCGCCCGGTGGTGTGTCACGCACCGCCTCGTCGTCGTCATACTCTGGCTGCTCACCCTCGGCGGTGCGGCGGCCGCGGCGGCCACGGCGGGGACCGCGTACTCCGACGACTACGAGGTGCCGGGCACCGAGTCCGGCCGCGCCACCGTGCTGCTCGAGGAAGGCTTCCACGGGCGGGGCGGTGACAGCGACACCATCGTCTGGCACACCGACACCGGCAGCGTCCGTGCCCCGGACATCGAGACGCGCATGTCCACGATGCTCGACGACGTCGCGGAACTCGACGGCATCGCCTCCGTCACGAGCCCCTACGGCAGCGCCGGCGCCGCCCAGATCAGCCCGGACTCCCGCACCGCCTACGCCGTGGTCCTCTTCGACCACCCGGTGGCGGACATCGCCGAGTCACAGGCCAGGGCCGTCGTCGACACCGCCAAGGCCGCCGAGGGCGACGGGGTCGACGTCGAGCTCGGCGGCAGCGCCGTCGCGCTCACCGAGGCGCCGGACGGCCACGTCGCGGAGATCGTCGGCGTCGCGGTGGCGGCCGTCGTCCTCTTCCTCGTCTTCGGCTCCTTCGCCGCCGGCGTGCTGCCCATCGCCACCGCTCTCGTGTCCGTGGGGATCGGCTACGCCGGCATCGTGCTGCTCGGCCATGTGATGACCGTCGCCGACTTCGCTCCCATGCTGGGCGTGCTGATCGGTCTGGGCGTCGGTATCGACTACGCGCTCTTCATCGTCACCAGACACCGCACGGGCCTCAAACGCGGCCTGCCGGTGGCGGAAGCGGCCCGCGACGCCGTGGCCACGACCGGCCGTGCCGTCGTCTTCGCCGGCGCCACCGTCTGCATCGCGCTCCTCGGCATGCTGATCCTGCGGCTCGGTTTCCTGAACGGCGTCGCGATCGCCGCGTCCCTCACCGTCGTCCTCACGGTCGCCGCGTCCGTGACGCTGCTGCCGGCACTGCTGTCGTTCATCGGAATGCGGGCCCTGAGCCGCACGGAGCGACGCCGGCTGGCGGAGCAGGGGCCGCAGCCCGAGCTGCCGACCGGCTTCGCCGCCGGCTGGTCCGCCTTCGTCGAACGCCACCCGAAGCTGCTGGGCGCCGTCGCCTCCGTCGTCATGATCGTGCTTGCGCTGCCGACGCTCTCGCTCCACCTCGGCACCTCCGACCAGGGCAACGGGCCCGCCTCCGCAACCACCCGCCAGGCGTACGACATGCTCGCGGACGGCTTCGGCCCGGGGGTCAACGGCCCACTGACACTCGTCGCCGCGCTGGAAGGCCCCGACGACAAGGTGGCCATGGACCGGCTCCGCGAGGACCTCCAGGCCACCGACGGCGTCTCCTCCGTGGGCCCGACCGCGTACAACGGCAGCGGTGACACCGCCGTTCTCACCGTCGTGCCCGACTCTGCGCCGCAGTCGAAGGCGACGAGCGAGCTGGTCGACACCCTGCGTTCGGACGTCCTGCCGGCCGCCGCGGACGGCACCTCACTGAAGGTGCACGTCGGCGGGGTCACCGCCGGCTACGACGACTTCGCCGACGTCATCGTCGGGAAGCTGCCGCTCTTCGTCGGCGTCGTGATCGCTCTCGGCTGCCTGCTGCTGCTTCTCGCCTTCCGGTCCATCGGCATTCCGCTGAAGGCGGCCGTGATGAACGTGGCCGCAGTCGCCTCCGCCTTCGGTGTCGTCGTCGCGATCTTCCAGTGGGGCTGGGGGAGCGAGCTGCTGGGCCTCGGCAGCGCCGGACCGATCGAGCCCTTCCTCCCCGTCATCATGGTGTCCGTGCTCTTCGGGCTCTCCATGGACTACCAGGTCTTCCTGGTCAGCCGGATGTACGAGGAGTGGCTGGAGACCGGCGACAACCGGCGTGCGGTACGGGTCGGTCTGGCCGAGACCAGCCGCGTGATCAACTCCGCCGCCGTCATCATGATCTCCGTGTTCCTCGCGTTCGTGCTCAGCGGCGACCGGGTCATCGCCATGTTCGGCATCGGCCTCGCCGCGGCCGTGGCGCTGGACGCGTTCGTGCTGCGCACCCTTCTGGTGCCCGCCCTGATGCACATGCTCGGCGGCGCGAACTGGTGGCTGCCCGGATGGCTGGACCGGGTGCTGCCGCGCATCAGCATCGAAAAGCCGGAGTGCCGCGACGCCGCGCATGCGAAGATCCCGGAGCAGCGCCCCGTCGGGGACGGCGAACTCGTGCCATGACCGTGCGGGCGCGCTCCGACCGTGCGCGTGCCACGCCCGCGCGACGACTCATGGAGGAGCCCTGTGTTCGCGATAAGCCTCGGCGACGACGGAGCGGAACTGCGTCCGCTGGAACCCTGGCAGGCCGACGAGTTCTTCGCCAACATCGAGCGTGGACGCGACTTCATCGGCCGGCACATCGGGCTTCCGGACCGCGCCAAGGACGTCGCCTCGGCCAGGGATTTCCTTCAGGCGTACGCGGAGAAGGCGGCCGCCGACGCCGGACGCATCTACGGCATCTGGGAGGACGGCACCCTCGTGGGCGGCGTCCTGTTCCGCACCATGGACCCGGCGGGCGGCACCTGCGAGGCCGGCTGCTGGCTGGAGCCCTCGGCCGTCGGCAGGGGCCTGGTGACCCGCGCGGTGACCGTGATCATCGACTGGGCGCTGGGGGAGCGCGGACTGCATCGCGTGGAGTGGCAGGTTTCCTCCGCGAACGAGCCGAGCATCAACGTCGCCAGGCGACTGGGCATGACCCATGAGGGCACCCGCCGCGAGGACTTCCTGTACCAGGGGGTGTGGCAGAACACCGAGGTCTGGTCGGTGCTGGCATCGGAATGGCACAAGCACCGGGCGCCGTCCGGCTCATAGACCCCCGTCGGCCGCGCGCCCACGGACCACGGCGTCCGGCGGAAAACCGATGGCCGTCCGATTCCGCGGGTGCTGCAATGCTCCGATGGACCGCAGTGATCAGGAAGCCGCTCTCGCGCTCTTCGACCGACGGCTCCGCCGTGAAGCCTCTCCCGGTCAACGGGTGGGTGAGGTGGTGCGGCAGACCGGCGCCGACGGAGGCTGGAGCGGCGTCGTCTGGTCGGCACTCGGCCCGGACACCGCGGACGCGGTGATCGCCGAGCAGGTGCGGTACTTCTCCGCCCTCGGCCGCCCCTTCGAATGGAAGCTGTACAGCTACGACATCCCGCACGACCTCGGCCGTCGGCTGCTCGCCGCCGGATTCACGCCCGAGCCGGACGAAACGGTGATGGTCGGCGAGGTGGCCGCCCTGTCCACCGGCGTCGAACTGCCCAACGGGGTAAGGCTGGAGAGGGTGACCGACGCGGCAGGCGTCGACCTGGTCGCACAGGTCCACGAGCAGGCGTTCGGCACGAGCAGCGCCTGGCTGCGCGAGCAGTTGACGGCCCAGCTGGCCGGCTCGCCCGACACCCTCGACATCACGCTGGCCATGGCGGGCGATCTGCCTGTCTCCTCGGCGCGCATGGAGCTGTACCCCGGCACGGAGTTCGCCGGTCTCTGGGGCGGCGGCACCCTCGCCGCCTGGCGCGGCCGAGGCATCTACCGCGCTCTGGTGGCGCATCGGGCCCGTATCGCCGCGGACCGGGGCGTCCGCTATCTGCAGGTCGACGCGTCCGACGACAGCAGGCCCATCCTCGAACGACTCGGCTTCGTCCCGCTGTGCACCACGACGCCGTACGTGTACGAGCCCTGAGCCGCGGCGAGCGGCCCCACCCCGTACGTCTACCGCACTCCCTGCGCCCGGATCACCGCCGCCGCGGCGGCGGTGCGGTAGCAGAGCACGGACCGTCCCGCGCGGCGGCGGCCGACCAGTCCGGCGTCCAGGAGCACCTTGAGGTGTCGGCCCACGGAGCCGAGCCCCCGGCCCGTCAGCGCCACCAGATGCGTGGTGCTCATCGGGCTGTGCAGGAGCACCAGCACGCTCACCCGCCCGGCACCCAGCAGCCTGGCCGGCGCCTCTGGAACGGCGGCCCGCTCCGGCTCCGTCAGCGTGCCCGAGCACGGGCACACCACGGCGTTCCGGTGCACGGCGCCGCGGGAGTCCGGCCGGTCCGTGGAGATCCATCCCTTGCGCGGCGTGACAGGCACGAACAGCAGCCGAAAGCCCGCACGCGAACCGGCGCGAACCGGTGCCGGCGAAGTACCGGGCACTCGAGGCCCGCAGGACTGAGCACCCCGGGCTCCGAGGGCCCCGGTACCCCATGCCCTACCGAGGACTAAGCACCCCCGGCCCAGCGGTCTAAGGCCCCTCGGCCCCCGAAGATCCGGCAGTCGCCCGATGCGGCCGGCTGTCCTGAGGCACGAGTGTGGAGACATCCACGGGGCGCCGGAGCCCCGACGACGAGGAGGAACGAGATGTTCGACTACGAGATCCAGCAGCTGCGCCGTGCCGACCTGCTCCGCGAGGCCGAGGCGGAGCGCCGCGCCCCGTGGACGCCGCGCGCTCGTCGCACCGCGCGTTGGTCCGGCAGGAACGAAGGGGAGGGCCGGGTGAGTTCTCCGGACAGCAGCCGGTTCGCCAGGGCCGCATGACCTCGCACCATGCCTGAGCGAAAGGTGATCACAGCTCCCGCGGCCCCGGACGGCTGTGCGATGCTCGCCGGTGTGGAAACCAGGTCCGTCAGCCCGGTGTTCGTCGGCCGCGCCGGTGAGCTGACCCTTCTCACCGACGCGCTCACCCGCGCCGCCGGTGGCGGCTCGCCCGGCGCCGAAGGCGGCCCGGGCGAACCGCAGGCCCTGCTCGTCTCCGGCGAGGCGGGTGTCGGCAAGACCCGGCTCGTCGAGGAGCTGCTGGGCGAGGCGTGCCGCCGAGGCGCGGTCGCCGCGGTCGGCGGGTGCGTCGAGATCGGCGCGGACGAGCTGCCGTTCGCGGCCTTCTCGACCGCCCTGCGCACCCTGCACCGCCGGCTGCCCGGGGAGCTCGCCGCAGCCGCCGAAGGCCAGGAGCAGGAGCTGGCGCGGCTGCTGCCCGAACTGGGTGCGGCGGGCGGCGAGCACGGCCGGCACGACGAGGAGGGCATGGCCCGCCTTTTCGAACTCACCGCGCGGCTGCTGGAACGTGTTGCCGCCGACCGCACCGTCGTCCTGGTGCTGGAGGACCTGCACTGGGCCGGAGCCTCCACCCGGCATCTGCTCGCCTACCTGTTCCGCACGCTGCGTCGCGGCCGGCTCGTCCTGATCGCCACCTACCGCTCCGACGACGTCCACCGGCGCCACCCGCTGCGCCCCTTCCTCGCCGAACTCGACCGGCTGCGCACCGTCCAGCGGATCGAGCTGCCGCGCTTCAACCGCGCCGAGGTGCAACGCCAGATGGCCGGGATCCTGGCCGCGGAGCCCACCCCGGCGCTGGTGGATCAGGTCTTCGAGCGGTCCGACGGCAACGCCTTCTTCGTCGAGGAGCTGGCCGCCGGCCTCAGCGACGGCAACTGCCCGGGCCTGCCCGACTCACTGCGCGACATCCTGCTCGTACGCATCGAGGCCCTGTCCGAGGACGCCCAGCGCGTGGTACGGGTCGTCGCGGAGGGTGGCTCGACCGTCGAGCACGGGCTGCTGCACGCCGTCGCCGGGCTGTCGGAGGACGACCTCATAGCGGCGCTGCGTACCGCCGTCGGCGCGAACATCCTGCTGGCCGCACCTGACGGTGACGGTTACCGGTTTCGTCACTCGCTGGCCCGCGAGGCCGTGAGCGACGATCTGCTGCCCGGGGAACGCTCGCGGCTCAACCGCCGTTACGCCGAGGCTCTGGAGGCCGAACCCGACCTGGTGCGGGAGGAGGAGCGGGCGACGCGCCTCGCCACCTACTGGTACCGCGCCAACGACGCGGCCAAGGCGCTCCCCGCGGTGCTGAGAGCGTCCGTCGGCGCACGGCGACGCCATGCCTATGCCGAGCAACTGCGGCTGCTGGAAAGGGCGATGGAACTCTGGGACAGCGCCCCCGCAGAGGTGCGCGCCGAGCTGCGGCCCCTCGACTACGCCGAGGTCTACCCCGCATGCGGCTGCGACCCGGCCACCACACCGCTGCGTTTCCTCGACCTGATGGCGGAAGCCGTCGTCGCCGGCCGGTTCTGCGGCGACAGGGAGCGCGCCCTGAAGACGGCCAAGCGCGGTCAGCGGATGGCCGAGGCGGAGAACGACCTGCTCCGTGCCGCCTGGTTCTCGGTCCAGCGCTCCCGGCTGATCTCGGCCCTCGGCCGCGGTGACGGCTGGGCGGAGATCAGCGCCGCCCAGGAGTTCGTGCGCGGTCTGCCGCCGTCCGCCGTCCACGCCGAGGTGCTCGCGGAGGCGGCCGGGTGGGGGATGCTCTACGACCCGGGCCCCGACAGCCTCGCCACAGCGGAACAGGCTGTGCAGTACGCGCGGATGGTCGGGGAGGAGGACATCGAGCTGCGGGCCCGTCTCACCCTCGGCGGCCTCATGGTCGACGCGGGCGACGTCGACGCGGGGCTCGCGGAGATGCACGCCGTCAGGGACCGTGTCGTCGCACTCGGGCTGCCCGCGCACATCAGCAGCACGCATGTGAATCTGCCGTGCGTCCTGGAGAGTCTCGGCCGCTCGAAGGAGGCCGTGCCCATCCTCGTCCAGGGGATCGAGATCTCGCAGAAGTACGGCCTCCTGGACAGCGAGGCGTGGGTCAGGGTCAATCTCGCCGAGTCGTATCTGTCCCTCGGCCGATGGGACGAGGTGCGGGAGTCCGCCACGCGCGCCCTGAACATCGCGCTCGGCCCCAAACCCCGGGGATACGCGGGCATCTGGCTCGCGGCACTCTCCCTGCACCGCGGAGACACGTCGACGGCCGCCGCCCTGCTGGACGCCGCGAAGGAGCACTTCGGCCCTCTCGCCCCCGTACCCCAGACCGCGCTGCCGGCGGCGACGGCCGCGCTGCAGATCGCCGCGGCGCAAGGGCGGCTCTTCGACGCGCGGGCGGAGGCGGAGCGTGCCGTGGTCTCCGGATTCCCGCCCGGCACCCACTACCTCGCCTGGCCGCTGCTGCTCGCCGCCGCTCGTTTCGAGGCCGACACCCGGGGGCTGCCCGCGGCGGAGCCGGGCCGCGCGGAGGCGGTCGAGCGCATCCGCGAGGCGGCGAAACACCTGGTGACGTCCGCGCCCGTGTGGCGTGCTCACGAACTGTGGGTGCGTGCGGAGCTGCGGCGCGCGGACGGCACGGACGCGGTCACCGACTGGGCGGAGGCGGAAGCGGCCTTCGAGGCGCTGGACCGCCCCTACGACCTGGCGAGGGTGCGGCTGCGGTGGGCGGAGTCACTGCTGCGCCTGGCCGGGTCCGGGGCGGGCGATCCGGACCGCGCCCACGCGGGCCGGCTGCTGCGCCAGGTCCGAACCGTCGCTGAGCAG
Source organism: Streptomyces sp. NPDC006283 (assembly GCF_040613325.1). NCBI lineage: Bacteria > Bacillati > Actinomycetota > Actinomycetes > Kitasatosporales > Streptomycetaceae > Streptomyces > Streptomyces sp. NPDC006283. The sequence goes on from NZ_JBEXRZ010000061.1 coordinate 20,073, forward strand.
CTCGGTGCGCGCCCCTTGGGCGAGGACCTCGCGCTGCTGGCCCGGCGCGCACGGGTGTCCCTCACCGAGGGCGCAGGCACGGACGGCAGCGGGGGAACGGGCGGCCCCGGGCGCCCGGACGACGGAGCCGGGGCCGGGACCAGGGTGGAGAGCACCGCTCCGTCGCTCGGCCTCACCCGCCGTGAGCAGGACGTGCTGCGCCTGGTCGCGGCGGGCCACACCAACCGCCGGATAGCCGAGGAGCTCTACATCTCACCCAAGACGGCGAGCGTCCACGTCTCCAACATCCTCGCCAAGCTCGGAGTCTCCGGCCGTGGCGAGGCCGCCGCCGTCGCCCACCGGCTCCGGCTCTTCGCCGACCCGGCCGACGACAGGGCGCTCTGACGGCTCCGCGGCCGGTGCTCTGACCGTCACCTTGCCCGAAGCGAGGTCTATCGGTCCGCGGCCCGGGTCGCCGTCGGCGACGTCGACCCGGGTCAGCGCGAGGCGGTTGCGTTCGTCGTCGGTGTGCTTGCGGCCGGGCGCGAAGACTTCTTCGAAGGCGTTGAACACGAATCGACCACCCCTCGGGGTCTCGTCGGATCAGGCCGGCCGGAGGCCCTAACGCACCTCCAGCCGGAGGATCTTGTCGTCGCCCGACTCGGGTGTGCCCCGGGTGTCCGTTTCGCTGGTGACGAGCCAGAGCTTGTCACCGCCCGCCGAAACGACCGTACGCAGGCGGCCGTGCTTCTCCTCGAGGAACGGCTGGGGGTCCGCGGAAGGTTCCGCTCCGGCCAGCGGGATGCGCCACAGGCGCTCGCCGCGCAGCCCCGCCATCCAGATCGACCCCTGGGCGTAGGCGATGCCGCTCGGTGAGGCGTCCGCCGTCTTCCACTGGGCGACCGGGTCGACGAACCCGGACCTGCCGGCCCTGCCCTCGACCTCCGGCCAGCCGTAGTTCTTCCCGGGCTCGACGAGATTGAGCTCGTCCCAGGTGTCCTGCCCGAACTCGGCCGCCCACAGGCGCTTCTCGGAGTCCCAGGCGAGCCCCTGCACATTGCGGTGGCCGTAGGAGTACACGACGGAGTCGGCGTCCGGATTGCCGTGGACGGGCTGGCCGTCCGGCGTCATACGGAGGATCTTGCCGCCCAGGGATTCCTTGTCCTGGGCGAGTCCGGTCTCACCGGTCTCGCCCGTGCCCGCGTACAGCATCTTGTCCGGGCCGAACGCGATCCGTCCGCCGTTGTGGACGACTCCCTTGGGGATGCCCCGGAGCACGGTGTCCGGAGCGCCCAGCTGCTGCCCCGCCGGCTTCTGCTCGTCGTACAGCAGACGGGCGATGCGGTTGTCGGAGGCGGTGGTGAAGTAGACGTAGACCATGTGGTCGGAGGCGAACGCGGGAGAGACGGTCAGACCCATCAGGCCCCCTTCGCCGCCCGGTTCGACCCCCGGCACGGAACCGATCTCGGTCTTCTTGCCGCTCTCCGCGTCGACCCGGGTGATCGTCCCCTCGTCCCGCGAGGCGACGAGCAGGTCGCCGCCCGGCAGCGCCGCCACGCCCCAGGGCGACTTCAGATCCTCGGTCAGGGTGGACACGACCTTCACGGACCCCGTCGCGGGCGGACCCGAGGGGCTCGGCGCGGCACTCGACGCCGAGGGTGAAGAGGTGGCCGACCCCTTCGAGGAGTCCGAGTTCCCATCGGCCGGACGTGTCTCGTCGCCCGACGAGCACCCGGCCGCGAACAGGAGCGCGACGGCGGCCACGACGGCCGCTGCAGGACGGTGCACGGTTCTGATCCCTTCGACGGCGACTGGAGCTGCCTTCCTGCTCTTCTTACACCGCGGCGGCCGTCGAGGTTCCCGATCTTGCCGAGAAGCTCCGGCCGAGGCACGGTCCGGGCGGTCTACTCGGGCCCGCGACGCCTGGCCACGGCACCTCGCCGTGTTGTCGCCAGTCGCCCACGTACTCCCCTGGCCTGGCGGCCGGGCGGTGCCCATGCGTACGAGGACGATCCTCCGCCTTGCGATGCGTCCCCTCGGCCCTGGCGGGCCGGGGGAGGCCCCATGCATCTGACGCCGCGGGCTGATCCACAAAGATCATCCGGACGGGACCCGGTCGGCGGCCGCGGACACCTGTCAGTCCCACGACCCCCGCGCAGCCGGCAGCGCCGCGATCTCCGCCAGGTCGTGGGGCGTCAGCCGCAGTCCGGCGGCGCCCGCGTTCTCCACCGCCCACTCGGGGCGCTTCGTCCCCGGCACGGGCACCACGTGCCGGCCCGAAGCCAGCACCCAGGCCAGCGCCACGCGGGCCGGGGTCGCCCCGGGGCCGTGGCGCCGCGCGATCCTGCGCAGCCCCGCCACCAGCGACTGGTTGGCCGCCATCATCTCCGCCGTGAACCGCGGGTGGCGCGCCCGCGCGTCGTCCGGTTCGAACCCCTGCCCCGGAGTGAGCGTCCCGCTCAGGAACCCGTTCCCCAGCGGCATCGCGGCCAGGAACCCCACCCCGCGCGCCTCGCACCACGGAAGCAGCCGCTCCAGCGCCTCGGGCGACCACACCGACAACTCCGCCTGCACGGCGCTCACCGGGAACACCTGCTGCATCCGCTCCAGTTGGCGGATCGTTCCTTCGTGCAGGTGGCCCGCGGAGCGGCGCGGCGCCCGCGCACCGACCGCGCACATCCCGAGCGCCCTCACCTTGCCCGCCCGCACCAGTTCCGCCATCGCGCCCCACGTCTCCTCGACAGGGACCTCGGGGTCGGCGCGGTGCAGCTGGTAGAGATCGATCACGTCGGTCTGCAGCCGGCGCAGCGAGGCGTCGCAGGCCCGCTTCACATATCCCGGACGGCCGTTGGCGACGATGTGCTGGTCGCCGACCAGCAGACCCACCTTGGTCGACACGAAGGCGTCGGCCCGTCGCTCCTTGAGCACCCGCCCCAGCAGCAGCTCATTGGTGAACGGCCCGTACATGTCGGCCGTGTCCAGCAGGTTGACGCCGGAGTCGAGGGCACTGTGGACGGTGCGCAGCGACCGCTCCCCGCGCTGCTGGGAGCCGGTGTACGCCCAGCTCATCGGCATGCAGCCGAGGCCCACCGCGCCCACCTCGAGGCCCGCCGCACCGATTGACCTGCGCTCCAACTCCCCGTTACCTCTCCCTCGGCCGTTCCCCAAAACTAACCAATGCACGGCGTCGGCCTTCGCATAGCCTCCTGACCATGACTGCTGACGTGTGGCTTCCCGTTCCCGCCGACGAGATCGAAGGGCTTCCCGCGCCGTCCGCGGCGGGCCTGAACTACCGCTTCTGGGACGGCGGACCCGACTTCCCGGCCGACCCCGCCGACTGCCTCTTCTACGCGGTCCCCTACATGAAGGGCACGGAGGTCGCCGTACGGCCGCTCGCCGCCATGAAGTCCGTACGGGTCGTGCAGACCCTCTCCGCGGGCATCGACCATGTCGAGCCAGGGCTCTCGTCCCTGCCCGCCGGGGTGAAGCTGTGCAATGCCAGGGGTGTCCACGAGGCCTCCACCGCCGAACTCACGCTGGCCCTGATCCTGGCCGCTCTGCGCGGTATCCCCGGCTTCGTACGCGGCCAGGACGCCGAGGAATGGCGTTCCGGCTTCTATCCGGCCCTCGCCGACAAGTCGGTGCTCATCGTCGGTTACGGCTCCATCGGCGCCGCCATCGAGGACAGGCTCGCACCCTTCGAGTGCGCGCGGGTGGCGCGCGTCGCGCGCTCTGCCCGGACAACGGAGCGCGGCGAAGTGCGCGCACTCACCGACCTTGCAGCCCTGCTTCCCGACGCGGACGTGGTGATCGTGTCGACGCCCCTCACCGAGCAGACAAAAGGCCTGGTCGGAGCCGGGTTCCTGAGCCGGATGAAGGACGGCGCGCTTCTGGTCAACGTCGCCCGCGGGCAGGTCGTCGACACAAAGGCCCTGCTCGCGGAGGTGGAGAGCGGTCGGATCACCGCCGCGCTCGACGTCACGGACCCCGAGCCGCTCCCCGCCGGTCATCCGCTCTGGCACGCGCCCGGAGTCCTCATCAGCCCCCATGTAGGCGGCTCCACCTCGGCGTTCATGCCGCGTGCGAAGCGGCTGCTGGCCGCTCAGGTCAGCCGGTTCGCGGCAGGGGAGCCCTTGGACAACGTCGTCGTGACGACCGGATAGCGCTCTTCGAGCCCCGATGGCGAACACGCTCCGGAGTCACTCGAATGCGTGGCGTGCCTTGATCGTCGCAGATCGTCACGGAGAGTAGAGGGACTATGTCCCTGAGTGACGATATTGGTGTATCGTCCCGACCTGGGGGCTGCACCGTGCAAGGGGTGGTGCTGTGGCGCGAACTGATTGTCGATCAGACGTGAGGGGGGCGACGGGCGATGCAGAGCCGATGGACCCACGATCCGACGCGACGGGGCAGCAGTCTGCGAGCTCTGTACGCTCCGTTCCGCCGGCAGCTTCCCCCTCCGGGGCGGGCCGCGCGTCCCTGGACCGAGCGATGAGCGCGCCGGGAGCGCTGGTGCTCCGGAACGCCCTGCCGCGCGGCGGCTCGGCGCTCGTCCACCAGCTCGTCCTGGCGGGCGTGTGCGCCGGATACGGGGCGGGGGCCGCCTTCGGCTGGGGCTCGCCCGAACTGGCCGTGATCATGGGCGATTTCGGCCTCAGTGTCGCCGCCTTGATCGCCGCCGTCTCGTGCCTCCTCTACGCCCGCACGGCGAAGTGCCATTTCCGGACCGCCTGGCTGCTGTTCGCGCTCTCCTCCGGCATGGCGGCGGCAGGGAACGCCGTCTGGGGCTGGTACGAGGCGGTGCTCGGCCGCGAGGTGCCGAGCCCCTCCGTGGCCGACCTGTTCTTCCTCTGCTTCGCCCCGCCCGCCATCGTCGGACTCCTGGTCCTCGCCAAGCGACCGGTGTCCAAGGCCGGCTGGGTCTGCCTCGGGCTCGACGCCTGGCTGATCGGCGGCTCGCTGCTCACGCTCTCCTGGAGCCTGGCGCTCGCCCACACCGCCCAGGCCCAGGGCGAGAGCGTCGCACCGGCCGCGCTGGCCCTCGCGTACCCGCTGCTGGACATCGTGCTCGTCAGCATGGTCCTCGCGCTGCACTTCCGGCGCTCGTCCGCCAACCGGTCCGCGGTCAACACGGCGATCGCCGGCCTCGCGCTGACCGTGCTGTGCGACGCCCTGTTCACCTCACCGCTGCTGCGCGAGAGCTACCGCTCCGGTCAGCTGCTCGACGCCGGCTGGTTCGCGGGCTCGCTGCTGCTCGCATACGCCCCCTGGGGAGCGCGCAGGATGTCAGACTCCGCCCGGCCGTCCAGGGGCCCGAGGCCCCCGGGCCGCCCCATCACGAGCTCGCTCTCCGCGCTCACCCCGTACCTCGCCGCGGCCGTCTGCACGCTGGGCATCCTCTACAACGTCATCGAGGGCCGCCGGGTCGACCGGGTCGTCGTCCTCACCGGGTGCACGGTCGTCCTCGCCCTGGTCGTACGCCAGGGCATCATGCTCCTGGACAACATCGCCCTCACCCATGAACTGGCGCAGAAGGAGAACCACTTCCGTTCGCTGGTCCAGGGATCGAGCGACGTCATCATGATCGCCGCACCCTCCGGGGTGCTGCGGTACGTCTCACCCGCCGCCGCCGGGGTCTACGGCCGCGACGCGGAGGAACTGGTCGGCTCCGAGCTGGCCTCGCTGATCCACCCCCAGGACCTCGGCCGCGTCGTGCACGAGCTGCGCCGCTTTCTCGCGGCCGCTCCCACGGAGGAGCCCACGACCCGCATGGAGTGCAGGTTCCGGTCGGGCGCGGGGGAGTGGCTGAACGTGGAGTCCACCGTCAGCCGGCACCAGGGCGGACTGATCTTCAACAGCCGGGACGTCACCGAGCGGGTGCGGCTCCAGGCCCAGCTCCAGCACAACGCGGAGCACGACCCGCTCACCGACCTGCCCAACAGGGCCCTGTTCACCAAGCGGGTCGCGGGCGCCCTCACCGGCCGCAGATCCGGCGACGAGGGCACGGCCGTGCTCTTCATCGACCTGGACGGCTTCAAGGGCGTCAACGACCGGCTCGGCCACCAGGCGGGTGACGAGCTGTTGATCCAGGCGGCGCGACGACTGGCCGAATCCGTACGGGCCGGGGACACGGCGGCCCGTCTCGGCGGCGACGAGTTCGCGGCGCTCATCGTCGGCGACGGCTCCTGCGACCGGTCGGCCCGCCAGTCCCAGGTCCACGAGATCGCCGACCGGCTGCGGCTGATGCTCTCCCAGCCGTACCGCATCGACGGCGCCGAGGTGCGGGTGGCCGCCTCCATCGGTGTCGCCTTCGCCGAGCCCGCGACAAGCCCCACCGACCTCATGCGCAACGCCGATCTCGCCATGTACCGGGCCAAGGCCGGCGGCAAGGACCGCGTCGAGCTGTACGCACCTCAGATGCAGGCCGAGGTGGTCCGCCGTACGGAACTGGCCGCCCGGCTGCGCAGCGCGCTCCACGAAGGCGAGTTCGCGCTGCTGCACCAGCCGGTGGTGAGCCTCACCACCGGCCGGATCGCGGCCGTCTCCGCGCAGGCCCGCTGGCGCTCCGCCCAGGGCATCCTGTTCACGCCGGCCGAGTTCCTGCGGGTCTCCGACGACGGCGACCGGACCGCCGAGCTCGGCCGCTGGCTGCTCGAGGAGGCCGTCGGGCAGGCGGCGGAGCGTGGCGGGGCCGGGCACAGGACGCCGGTCTCCGTGCGCCTGTCGGCCCGCCTCCTGCTGGATCGCTCACTGCCGCTCGGCTCCATCGAGGCCCTGCTCACGCGGCACGGGCTGCCGTCGGGCGCGTTGGTCATCGAGCTCGCGGACAGCGATCCCCGGATCTCCTTCGACGAGCTCGAGCAGCGGCTGACCGCCCTGCGCAGAATGGGCGTACGCATCGCCCTGGACGGCTTCGGCAGCGGATACGCGGCGATCAACGCACTGCGCCGGCTCCCGGTGGACGTGCTGAAACTGGACAGAGGGCTGGTGGAGGGCGTCGTCGAGTCGGCGAGACTTCACAAGATCACCAGTGGGCTGCTGCGGATCGCGGGCGATCTCGGCATGCAGTCGGTGGCCGACGGCGTGGACGTCCCGGAGCAGGTGCAGGCGCTGCGTGCCATGGGCTGCACACATGGCCAGGGCATGGCCTTCTCCGGGCCGCTGGACGAGTACCGGCTGCGGCGTGCCCTGGTCAGGGGCGAGTTCCCGATGCCCGACGGCATGGCCATGCCGGTTCTGACGGGTGGCGTCCCCCCTGCCCGGAATGGCTCAAATAATGAGACGCCTGTCCCACCCACTTGACAGTGATGGCGCGCCGGGGGGAGGGTCAGTGCCATGCGCACCCGAATTCTCGTACTTGGAAAGCGCGTCGGCTGAGCAGAGCCGCACCGACAGCTCTGCAGACACCTCCCGACGCGCTCCCCTCGCTTGCCTCACGGCACGAGGGGTTTTTTGTTGCACCGGCACGAATCGAACCCGTACCAAACCCTCTCAAAACCCTCAGCTTCGAGAAGAGAACGCGATGACCGAGCAGGCCTCCGGGGCCCACCATCCGCAGCCGCGGGCCCGTACCGGCGGACAGCCGTCCGCCACCGTCGAACACGTCACGGGTGCGCAGTCCCTCATTCGCTCTCTCGAGGAAGTAGGGGCCGACACGGTGTTCGGCATTCCGGGCGGCGCGATCCTCCCGGCGTACGACCCGATGATGGACTCCTCGAAGGTCCGCCACGTTCTCGTCCGTCACGAGCAGGGCGCGGGTCACGCGGCCACCGGGTACGCCCAGGCCACCGGCAAGGTCGGGGTGTGCATGGCCACCTCCGGGCCCGGCGCCACCAACCTGGTCACGCCGATCGCCGACGCCCACATGGACTCGGTGCCCATGGTCGCGATCACCGGCCAGGTCTCCTCCAAGGCGATCGGTACGGACGCCTTCCAGGAGGCGGACATCTGCGGCATCACCATGCCGATCACCAAGCACAACTTCCTCGTCACCAAGGCCGAGGACATCCCGCGCACCATCGCGGAGGCATTTCACATCGCCTCCACCGGCCGCCCGGGTCCCGTCCTCGTCGACATCGCCAAGGACGCCCTCCAGGCGAAGACCACCTTCAGCTGGCCGCCGCAGACCGACCTGCCCGGCTACCGCCCGGTGACGAAGCCGCACGCCAAGCAGATCCGCGAGGCCGCCAAGCTGATCACCGGCGCCAAGCGCCCGGTCCTGTACGTCGGAGGCGGAGTCCTCAAGGCCGGCGCCACCGCCGAGCTGAAGGTTCTCGCCGAGCTCACCGGAGCCCCCGTCACCACCACCCTGATGGCGCTGGGCGCGTTCCCCGACAGCCACCCGCTGCACGTGGGAATGCCGGGCATGCACGGTGCGGTCACCGCCGTCACCGCGCTGCAGAAGGCCGACCTGATCGTCGCCCTCGGAGCCCGTTTCGACGACCGCGTCACCGGCAAGCTGGACAGCTTCGCCCCGTACGCCAAGGTCGTCCACGCCGACATCGACCCGGCGGAGATCGGCAAGAACCGCACCGCCGACGTGCCGATCGTCGGCGACGCCCGCGAGGTCATCGCCGACCTGGTCCAGGCAGTCCAGGCCGAGCACAACGACGGTCACACCGGCGACTACAGCGCCTGGTGGAAGGACCTCAACCGCTGGCGCGAGACCTACCCGCTGGGCTACGAGCAGCCGGGCGACGGCAGCCTCGCCCCGCAGCAGGTCATCCAGCGCATCGGCGAACTGGCCCCGGAGGGGACGATCTTCGCGGCCGGCGTCGGCCAGCACCAGATGTGGGCCGCCCACTTCATCGACTACGAGCAGCCCGCCACCTGGCTGAACTCGGGCGGCGCCGGGACGATGGGCTACGCGGTCCCGGCCGCGATGGGCGCCAAGGCCGGAGCGCCGGACCGTCCGGTCTGGGCGATCGACGGCGACGGCTGCTTCCAGATGACCAATCAGGAACTGGTCACCTGCGCGCTCAACAACATCCCGATCAAGGTCGCGATCATCAACAACGGTGCGCTCGGAATGGTCCGCCAGTGGCAGACCCTCTTCTACAACCAGCGCTACTCCAACACCGTGCTGCACTCCGGCCCGGAAGCCACCGGCCTGGAGAAGAGCGCCGGCACCCGCGTCCCCGACTTCGTCAAGCTGTCCGAGGCCATGGGCTGCCACGCGATCCGCTGCGAGTCCCCTGACGACCTCGACAAGGTCATCGCCGAGGCCAACGCCATCAACGACCGCCCGGTCGTCATCGACTTCATCGTCCACGAGGACGCGCAGGTGTGGCCGATGGTCGCCGCCGGCACCTCCAACGACGAGGTCATGGCAGCGCGCGGTGTCCGCCCCGACTTCGGCGACAACGAAGACGACTGAGAGCCGGAAGAGCTGTAGGAAGAGGAACGACGCACATGTCCAAGCACACGCTCTCCGTCCTGGTGGAGAACACCCCCGGCATCCTGGCCAGGATCGCCGCCCTGTTCTCCCGCCGCGGCTTCAACATCGACTCGCTCGCCGTCGGTGTCACCGAGCACCCCGACATCTCCCGCATCACGATCGTGGTCAATGTCGAGGACCTGCCGCTCGAGCAGGTGACCAAGCAGCTCAACAAGCTCATCAACGTTCTGAAGATCGTCGAACTCGAGCCCGGCGGCGCGATCCAGCGTGAACTCGTGCTGGTGAAGGTCCGCGCGGACAATGAGACCCGCTCCCAGATCGTCGAGATCGTCCAGCTGTTCCGTGCCAAGACCGTCGACGTGTCGCCCGAGGCCGTCACCATCGAGGCCACCGGTTCGAGTGACAAGCTCGAGGCCATGCTGAAGATGCTGGAGCAGTTCGGCATCAAGGAGCTCGTCCAGTCCGGCACGATCGCCATAGGGCGTGGCGCCCGCTCCATCACGGACCGGTCGCTGCGCGCCCTGGACCGCAGCGCGTAACACCCTTCTCGCCTGGCGAGACCCCGAGACCTTCCGATCCCATCCCGCCGTACGGTGGGACGCAAACAGCGTCATTCCAACGACGTGCACCTCAAGGAGATATCCCAGTGGCCGAGCTGTTCTACGACGACGATGCCGACCTGTCCATCATCCAGAACCGCAAGGTCGCGGTCATCGGCTACGGCAGCCAGGGTCACGCCCACGCGCTGTCGCTGCGTGACTCGGGTGTCGACGTCCGCGTCGGTCTGCACGAGGGCTCCAAGTCCAAGGCCAAGGCCGAGGAGCAGGGCCTGCGCGTGGTGACCCCGGCCGAGGCCGCCGCCGAGGCCGACGTCATCATGATCCTGGTCCCGGACCCGATCCAGGCGCAGGTCTACGAGGAGTCCATCAAGGACAACCTGAAGGACGGCGACGCCCTGTTCTTCGGCCACGGCCTCAACGTCCGCTTCGGCTTCATCAAGCCGCCGGCCGGTGTCGACGTCGCCATGGTCGCCCCCAAGGGCCCGGGCCACCTGGTCCGCCGCCAGTACGAGGAGGGCCGCGGCGTTCCCTGCATCGCCGCCGTCGAGCAGGACGCCACCGGCAAGGCCTTCGACCTGGCGCTGTCGTACGCCAAGGGCATCGGCGGCACGCGTGCCGGTGTCATCAAGACGACGTTCAAGGAGGAGACGGAGACCGACCTGTTCGGTGAGCAGGCCGTCCTCTGCGGTGGCACCGCGGCGCTGGTCAAGGCGGGCTTCGAGACCCTGACCGAGGCCGGCTACCAGCCGGAGATCGCCTACTTCGAGTGCCTCCACGAGCTGAAGCTGATCGTGGACCTCATGTACGAGGGCGGCCTGGAGAAGATGCGCTGGTCGGTCTCCGAGACCGCCGAGTGGGGCGACTACGTCACCGGACCGCGCATCATCACGGACCAGACCAAGGCCGAGATGAAGAAGGTCCTCGCCGAGATCCAGGACGGCACGTTCGCCAAGAACTGGATGGACGAGTACCACGGCGGTCTGAAGAAGTACAACGAGTACAAGACCCAGGACTCCGAGCACCTGCTGGAGACCACCGGCAAGGAGCTGCGCAAGCTCATGAGCTGGGTCGACAACGACGAGGCGTGATCCTGGGGGCGAGGGGGCCGGATTTTCCGGCCCCCTCGCCCGTATGCCCGACCGCTTCTCCACTTCGTCCAGCCACGGACGAGTGATCCTGCCAACGAGGCGCAAGACGCGCCGTGCGGCACCACTACACTGCTCAACAACACCTACGCGTCAGGCCCACAGTGTCGTGCGTCTTCCACGCGGCTTGCCCCTCCACCGCCTGCGGCCGTCGGGACGGCCGTCCGCACTGGACTTGTGAGGACTCACGTGAGCTCGAAACCTGTCGTACTCATCGCTGAAGAGCTTTCGCCCGCCACCGTCGACGCGCTGGGCCCGGACTTCGAGATCCGGCACTGCAACGGCGCCGACCGCGCGGAGCTCATCCCCGCCATCGCCGACGTCGACGCGATCCTGGTCCGCTCGGCCACCAAGGTCGACGCAGAGGCCATCGCCGCCGCGAAGAAGCTGCGCGTCGTCGCCCGTGCCGGTGTCGGCCTGGACAACGTGGACGTCTCCGCCGCCACCAAGGCCGGCGTGATGGTCGTCAACGCCCCGACGTCCAACATCGTCACCGCCGCCGAGCTCGCCTGCGGTCTGATCGTCGCCACCGCGCGCAACATCCCCCAGGCCAATGCCGCGCTGAAGAACGGCGAGTGGAAGCGCTCGAAGTACACCGGCGTCGAGCTGAGCGAGAAGACCCTCGGCGTCGTCGGTCTCGGCCGCATCGGCGTGCTGGTCGCGCAGCGCATGTCCGCCTTCGGCATGAAGATCGTCGCGTACGACCCCTACGTCCAGCCGGCGCGCGCCGCCCAGATGGGCGTGAAGCTGCTCTCGCTCGACGAGCTGCTCGAGGTCTCCGACTTCATCACGGTCCACCTCCCCAAGACCCCCGAGACGCTCGGCCTGATCGGCGACGAGGCGCTGCACAAGGTCAAGCCGGCCGTCCGCATCGTCAACGCGGCGCGTGGCGGCATCGTCGACGAGGCGGCGCTGTACACGGCGCTGAAGGAGGGCCGGGTCGCCGGCGCGGGCCTCGACGTGTACGCGAAGGAGCCCTGCACCGACTCGCCGCTCTTCGAGCTCGACCAGGTCGTCTGCACCCCGCACCTCGGCGCGTCCACGGACGAGGCCCAGGAGAAGGCCGGTATCGCCGTCGCCCGCTCGGTGCGTCTCGCCCTCGCCGGCGAGCTGGTCCCGGACGCCGTCAACGTCCAGGGCGGTGTCATCGCCGAGGACGTGCGCCCGGGTCTGCCGCTCGCCGAGAAGCTCGGCCGGATCTTCACCGCGCTCGCGAGCGAGGTCGCGGTCCGCCTCGACGTCGAGGTGTACGGCGAGATCACCCAGCACGACGTCAAGGTGCTCGAACTCTCCGCGCTCAAGGGTGTCTTCGAGGACGTCGTCGACGAGACGGTTTCGTACGTCAACGCGCCGCTGTTCGCGCAGGAGCGCGGTGTCGAGGTCCGTCTGACCACGAGCTCCGAGTCCCCCGACCACCGCAACGTCGTCACCGTGCGCGGCACGCTCGCGGGCGGCGAGGAAGTCGCGGTCTCCGGCACGCTGGCCGGGCCGAAGCACCTCCAGAAGATCGTCGCGATCGGTGAGCACGACGTGGACCTCGCGCTCGCCGACCACATGGCGGTGCTGCGTTACGAGGACCGCCCGGGTGTGGTCGGCACCGTCGGCCGCATCCTCGGCGAGGCCGGTCTCAACATCGCCGGCATGCAGGTCTCCCGTGCCGAGGAGGGCGGCGAGGCGCTTGTCGTCCTGACCGTCGACGACACGGTGCCGACGGCGGTTCTGACGGAGATCGCGGAGGAGATCGGCGCGACGTCGGCCCGCTCGGTGAACCTCGCGGACTGACGCCCGCGCCACGCGTCCACGCGCAGCAGGAAGGGCCCGGTGGTGGCACCGGGCCCTTCCTGCTGCGCGGGGACGCCTGGCGGCGTACGGGACCCCTCGCCGACGGGGGCAGCACTCCGCCCCGCCGGATGGGATCCAGCGGGGCGGATTCGACCGACTGCGTCCTGCCGGCAGGTCGCGGTTTCGCAGGGACGTCTATCGGGCGGTGCCGAAGTTCTGCGTCCAGTAGTCGTTGGGCTGGGCGATGGCGACGCCGATCTCCTTGAAGCCGCAGTTGAGGATGTTCTCCTTGTGGCCGGGGCTGGACATCCAGCCCGCCATGACCTCTTCGGGACTGGAGTAGCCGTAGGCGACGTTCTCGCCGTAGCTGCTCCAGTTGTAACCGGCACGGGTGATGCGGTCACCCGCGTTCGACCCGTCGGACCCCGTGTGGGACATGTTCCGGTGGGAGGCCATGTCCTCGCTGTGCGCCTGGGCGGCCTTGGTCAGCTTCGCGTTCACGGTCACCGGCGAGCATCCGGCCTTGCTGCGCTCGCTGTTGACGAGCGCCACGACGCGGGCGACATCGCCCGACGCCGGTGCGGCCGTGGACGGCGCGGTGGGCTTCGGCGCAGCAGGCTTGGGCGCCTCGGGCTTGGGGGCGGCCGGCTTCGGAGCGGCGGGCTTGGGGGCCGTCGGCTTCGGAGTGGCGGGCTTCGGTGCGGTGGGCTTCGGCGCGGTGGGCTTCGGCGCGGCCGGCGGCGTGGTGGGGGTCTGCGACTCGGGCCGGGGCTTCCGGTCCCACCGGTCCCCTCCCCACCGCTGGTCGGAATCGTCGTCGTGCCACCGCTGGTCGGAGCGCGCACTCTGCCACTCGCCACGGCGGCTGTCCTGATTCCCCTGCGGGTCCATACAAGCCATGGCTACAGAGGGCACACCCACGGCGGCCATGGCGACGGCAGCGATGGTTATTTTCCGGTAGTGCGTCGGTCGGCGGTGCTTGCTCATGTGTGACCTCATTCGTCATCGCGGAGCGCCACCGAGAGCGGTTGGCCTGGCACGTTCTGTGTGTGACCTGCGGGGACGCCTTTGCGGGCAGCCATTGTTAGGACGGCCGCGAGCGGAGGGCAATGAGGGTCCACTACTACCTCGCTTCGTAGGCCCGGCCCATCCTTGCCACGGGCGTACGGGCGTGCTGACCCGTGTGCGGGAGCAGCCGAATTCCATGACGCCCCGTCAAATGAGCCCGGACGACCGACGGGCGGGCGTGTGCGCCGAAAGCGACGAAGTGGTCGAACGCAGTGTGACGCATGTCCGAATCGAGACGGACAAATCTCCTTATGTCGCCGGGGCGGTATCTACTATCGACCTTCCTGGCGCCCGGAAACGGCTGTGGCGGTTGTCACGGAACCATTGGTTCCGTTTCGTTTCCGGTCGTAAATATCGAGACCCGTTCCCCGCCTGCACGCGGCCGCGAAGGCTCGCCACACCCGGGCGCCTTGCCCGCCGGATCCACCCGGCGCAAGCTGGAGCCATGGGTGCTGAAAGCGGCCCCACCCTCATCTCTTCCGTGCAGCGAGCCTTCCGACTGCTGGAAGCCGTGGGGGCGCACGAGGGTGGCGCGACGGCGAAGCAGCTGGCGCGGGAGGTGGGGCTGCCCCTGGCCACCACCTACCACCTGCTGCGGACGATGGTCCACGACGGGTACGTGCGGAAGCTGGAGGACGGCGGCTTCGTCCTCGGGGACAAGCTCCATGTGCTGAACGCCGGAAGCCGTGGGCAGACGCTGCTCAGCCGCATCCGTCCCACGCTCGGCGCGCTCCGGGACGAGCTGGCGGCCGCCGCCTATCTGACCTTCTACGAGGACGGGGAGATCCGGGTCGCCGAAATCGTCGACGGCCCCCGTGCGCCCCGGGTCGACCTGTGGGTGGGGTTCGAGGACGCCGGACACGCCACGGCGCTGGGCAAATGCGTTCTCCGCGAGCTGGACGACGAGGCCCGCAACGACTACCTCTCCAGGCACGCCCTCGCCGATCTCACGCCCCGCACCATCACTCGGCGTTCCGAACTGCTCCGGCGGCTCGAGGCGGCACCCTCCGAGCCGACCGTCATGGACCTCGAGGAGTACACCCTCGGGACGGTCTGCGTCGCGGTGCCCGTCTACAGCGGGCACCGACTCGGCTCGCTCGGTGTCTCCCTGCCGGCGGACCAGCTCTCCCGTGCCGATGAGGTCCGAGCGCGGCTGATCCCGGCAGCGAACCGTGTGACACGGGGCCTGTCGCTCACTATTTGAAAAACGGGCCCTTGTGACCCCGCACGCTTAACGATTTCCTTATAAAGCGGACATTCTGCTGTAAGGGAACGGGATAGAGAGTTGCGGTTGAAGAGCATGGGCCCGACGCCAGAGCATCAGCGCGCCTGCCGGACGTACTGGTCCCGGTGCCGTGCGGGACTCCGAAGCCTTGCCGAGCGAGCGGCCGGCTCCGGGGGGCGGGCCCAGGCGAACGGCGCAGCGGCGTCCCCGGCCGCGGGCGCGCCGGACCTGCCGGGCATCGCGGCCCATGCCGTCGTGGGAGCGCCGGCCCTGATCGTCGTCGCCGTGGCCGCCCTCGACCTTCTCGGCGGATCAGGCATGACCTGGCTGCCGCTGCTGGCCGTCGGGCCCGCGCTGGCTGCCGTCACCAGCAGTCCGCGCGCCGTCCTGCGCATCGGCTTGCTCGCCGTGGCCCTGGCTGCCGTGCTCGCTGCCCGCGGCCGCGCGTCGGGCGGCGAGGAGGCGATCGTGCTGTCCGCGCTGGTCGCCGTCACCCTGGCGAGCAGCCTGGCCAGTGCGCTGCGCGTGCGGCGCGAGCGGGTGCTGGCGGCCGTCCGGTCGGTGGCGGAGGCCGCACAGCACGCCCTGCTCAAGCCCGTGCCCGCCGTCGTCGGCGAGTTCCAGGCAGCCGTCCGCTACAGCGCCGCCGAGGCCGAGGCCCGGATAGGCGGCGATCTCTATGCCCTGCTGTCCACCCCGCACGGGGTCAGGGCGCTCGTCGGCGACGTCCGCGGCAAGGGGCTGCCCGCGGTGGGCACCGCGGCCCTGGTCCTCGGTGTCTTCCGCGAGGCCGCTTATGACGAACCCGACCTCCTGGAGGTCGTCGGCCGGATCGAGCGGAGCCTGTCGCGCAACCTCGGTTCCGACGACTTCGTCACCGCCGTGGTCGTCGGACACCCCCGGGATGGGCACATGGAGGTCGTCAACTGCGGGCATGCGCCGCCGCTGCTGGTCCACGACGGCATGGTCGCGCCGGTCGAACCGGTCGACCCCGTGCCGCCTCTCGGCCTGAGCGGGCTCACCGGTGAGACCCCGAGTCTCCAGGTCCTGCCCTTCGAAGACGGTGACCAGCTGCTTCTCTACACCGACGGCGTCACCGAGGCACGCAACCACCACCGTGAGTTCTACCCGCTCGCCGAGGGGATGGCGCGGCATGTGTCGGACGAGCCGTCCCGCACCGTCGCCGCTCTGCACGACGAACTGCAGGCGCATGTGGGCGGACGGCTGCACGACGACGCGGCCCTGCTTCTGCTGCGCAAGCCGGTCACGGCCGACTCGCGGCCCGCGGTAGAGCCCGAGGCTCCGGCCGCGAGCCCTGCCGGCACCGGGGCGCAGCGCACCGGTGAGGCACTGACGTCCGCGCGCGCCGACGCCGCAGCCTGAGGCCAACGGCGCCGGAGCGCGAGGCCAGGGATGTGGAAAGGCGCGCGCCACGCCCCGCCGCCCGCCAGGGCCCTGCCTCCCGCACGCGCGCTACAGCCGTGCGCTCTTGAGCGCCATGTGCAGGAGCAGCCGGTGCTCGCCGTCGTCGAGGTCCAGGCCGGTGAGCTGTTCGACGCGCGACAGCCGGTAGTAGAGCGTCTGCCGATGGATGCCGAGCGAGGCCGCCGTGCGGCCGGCCTGTCCCGCACAGTCGAGGAACACCTCGGCCGTGCGGGCCAGTTCGTGGTGCGCGGGTGCCAGCAGTGCGCGTACGGCGGGGTCGTCGGCCGCGTCGGCAGCGAGCCCGGTCAGCAGACGGTACGGGCCGAGGTCGGCCCAGCACCGCCCCCATGTCGTCGGGGTCCTCGGTGACGGGCACCTTCAGCCAGGTGTACGCCGATGTGCCGGCCAGCCCGGAGGCGATGGCGATG
>NZ_JBEXRZ010000062.1:0-36876 GCF_040613325.1 Streptomyces sp. NPDC006283
GTCCTCGTCGCCGAGCCCCTGCTCGGTGGCACGGGCGTGGGTCTGTGCGGCTGCGGCGGTGAGCGGAAGGTGCAGGGCTCCGGAGCCTGCCGGAGCGTGTGCCCCGTGCCGCGGGCCGAACCGGCCTCCGCGTCCCGGCGAAATGTCCCTGGAGGCCGTTACGCTCGGGCCCATGAGCTGGCTGCGGGCGCTGAAGGACACCGCGCGCTCGGGGCTGAAGATCGAGCGGCAGCGGCTGGAGCCCCTCATCGCCGTCCGGGGCGCGGCCGGGCTCGCGCTCGTCGTCGGCGTCGCCCTCGCCCTTTTCGGGCCCGCGGTCGCCGTCAGTTCCGCCTTCGGCGCGTTCCAGGCCGCCATCGCGACCTTCCAGCGCAGCTGGCGGCCGAGGCCCGTCCTCGCGCTTCTCTCGGGGGCGACTCTCGCCGTCTCCACCTTCCTCGGCTATCTCACCGGCACGCACACCGGCCTGTTCGTCGCGCTGCTCACCCTGTGGACCTTCCTCGGCGGTCTCGCCTGGGCCCTCGGCCCCACCGTCGGGATCATGGCGTCGTCCAACGTGGCCATCATGCTGGTGACCGTCACCCTGCCCACCTCGGTCGCCGCCGCCGCGGGTCACGCCGCCATGATCGCCGTCGGCGGTGTGGTGCAGGCAGCCCTCATCGTGCTGTTTCCGGTACGCCGCTGGGGCGCGCAGCGCGACGCGCTCGCCGACGCGCTCGCCGCGGAGGCCGACTACGCGCGCAGGCTGCGGGACGACCCGACC
The DNA here is from genome assembly GCF_040613325.1 of Streptomyces sp. NPDC006283. Lineage (NCBI taxonomy): Bacteria > Bacillati > Actinomycetota > Actinomycetes > Kitasatosporales > Streptomycetaceae > Streptomyces > Streptomyces sp. NPDC006283. Next base: position 764 of record NZ_JBEXRZ010000062.1, read on the forward strand.
GCTGCCTTCGACCCGGCTCCTCTGATGCACGCCCGCAGCGCCGCCGCCGTCACGCCGCGAGAGGCCCGACGCCGTCCGGCCGAGCTGCACGGCGCGCGTGGAGTCGCCGAGCGCATCAGACCCGTGCTCGCGTCCCTCGCCGATCCGGCCGTGGGCGCCCCGGCAGAGGGGCCCGCCCGCGACCGGGTGCGGGAACTTCTCCACGCCGCCGGGACCGTGCTCGACGCCGCCGCCCGCGCCGTACGCCATGGGGAAGCGGTGCAGGTGCCGCCCGCCGCGGTCGCCGCGCTCCGGACGCCCGACACGGGGGCGATCCTCTCCGGGCCGCCGCGCCGTGCCGCCGTGCGGCTGACGGCGCTGCTCGACGACGTCGTCGAAACGGTACGCGGGACGGGCGCCGTGGAACCCGACCACCGCACGCGCCAGGGGCTGCTGCGGCTCCTCCCCGCCGCCCTGCGCGCGGTGCGCGCCGAACTGCGCCCGGACTCCCCGGTCCTGCGGCACGCCGTCCGCTCGTCGACGGTCGCGGCCACCGGCTACCTGCTCGGGAGCGTGCTGCCGCTCGGTCACGGCTACTGGGCGCCGCTGACGGCGGTGATGGTCATGCGGCCCGACTTCTCGCAGACCTACTCCCGTTCCGTGGCCCGCTTCTGCGGCACGCTCGTCGGTGTGGGCGTGGCCACGGCCGTGGTCCGCGCGGCCGACCCGGGCACGTACCTGTCCGCCGCGGTCGCCGTGCTCTGCGCCTTCGGCATGTTCCTCGTCATGCGCACCGGCTACGCCGCGGCCAGCGTCTTCATTTCCGCGTATGTGGTCTTCCTGCTCGGCACGGGCGGCGAGGAGTGGGACCAGACCGTTCCCGAGCGTGTGCTGCTCACTCTGATCGGCGGGCTGCTCGCGATGCTCGCCTACGCCGTCTACCCCGCCTGGGAGACGCCGCGCCTGCACCACCGGCTCGCCGACTGGCTGGTCGCGAACGGCCGTTACGCCGCCGCGGTCCTCGACCGCTACGCCGACCCCGAGGACACCGCCGACGTACGCCAGGCTCTGCTCGCCGCGCGGGACACCCGGATCGCCTGGCGGGAGGCGCTGACGAAGGCCAGGGACGAACCCGTGCGTGCCCGGACCCTGACCCGCGACACGGCCGAGGCGGCGGGCGAGGCGCTCGCCCAGGCCGGGAGGGTCGCGATGCTCATCGAGGCTCATCTGCCCGAGCACGGTCCGGGGCAGGGAGCCGACCCGGTGCCCGCTGCCGCCGCGCTCGCGGAAGTGCTGCGCCACGCGACACAGGAGGCGGCGGAGGCGGTACGGGAGTACCGGGTGCCGGACTGGGGACCGGTCCACGAGGTCGTCGACCGCTGGGGCACGAAAGAGGTGTCCGACGCGGTGCTGCGCGGCAGCGCGGTGCAGCTCCTCACCATGCTGGACGACTTGAGTGACGCCCTGGCGAGGGCCACGGACGGTGAAGGGCCGCGGACCCGTGACGGATCCGCGGCCCGCTGACGCACGGCAGGACGTGCGGCGCGCTGACGTACGGCACGGCGCTCGCGGCCCGGCGCGTTGCGCTGCCCCGGTCAGGGAACCTGGAACTCCGTCGGGAGGCCGGTCGGCAGACCGTCGGGCAGCTCACCCGTCTCGCTCTTCTTGAGCGTGTCCTTCTTGCCGGCGTCCCACGAAATGACCAGTGTCGTGCCGTCGTTCGACTCGATCGAGCCCATCGTGCGGTCGGTGTTCCCGTCCGCGCACTTGAGCGCCAGCATCTGCTCGCCCATGTCCTGCACCTCGCCGGTGCAGGCATGGCCGTCGGCGACGATCGCGGCGGTCGAGTCCTTGACGGAGAGGGCGACCGGCTTCCCGTCGCTCACTCCCGTCCAGGTGCCCTCGATGTCGCGGGGCCTGCCGCCCCCGCTGCCGGCGTCGCCGCCCGCCTCGGTGGGCGAGGCCGTCGCCTTGTCCTTGTCCTTGCCGGCGTCGTCACTGTCGCCGCTGCCGCAGCCGGTGAGCGCGAGGGCGGCGACGAAACCCGCCGCGACGGCCGCCGTACGTACGAGCTTGAGCACTGGTCAGTCCCCCTGATCGGTAGCAAGACCGCGCCAAGCTACCAGGAGGTCCGACGCGTCCCCCGCCGCTCCGAAGCGTGCAAGCAGTGCTCCTTCTCGCCCCGTTGAACGGACGGGCCCCGCTCCTGCGTATCCAGAAGCCGGGCCGGAAGATACACGGGGGACGGCACCGATCGCCGGGCCAGGACGTCTATCCGTCCGGAGGCGCAGCTGTAACCGCGGCAACACCCGCCGTGCACGTGCATCTGCTCGTGCAGACGTTCCATGCATTGGCATATGAACACAGCTATGATCCGGGATAGTTGACACCTGCACCTTGCACCTCGGGAGCGACTTGTGCACCACGTGTACAACGGCATGGCGGCCACGGAGCTTCAGGGGGTCGTCTGGCAGAAGAGCAGGCACAGCAACTCGCAGGGCTCCTGCGTGGAGTTCGCCAAGCTGCCGGGCGGCGATGTCGCGATGCGCAACTCGCGGCACCCGGAAGGGCCGGCGCTCGTCTATACGCCGGCGGAGATAGAGGCGCTGTTGCTGGGCGTCAAGGACGGCGAGTTCGACCATCTTGTTGCGTGAGGCGGGAGGTCGAAACCGCGGCCGCGGCTCCCGCCGGCTGGACCGGCATGATCCGAGGGGAGGCCCTAGCCCAGGCGGAACAGCGCCCAGACCACCTTGCCCCGCAGGGTCCCGGCGAGCGGGTGCCAGCCCCAGCCGTCGCTGAAGGAGTCGACCAGGAAGAGCCCCCGGCCGGACTCGGCGGAGAAGTCCTCGTCCGACTGCCGTGATCTGGGGCCGTCGTGACTGGGGTCGCGTACCGCGCACACCAGTCGGCCCGTCCATCGCATCAGGTGCAGCCGCACCGGCGGTTCCTTGGCGGGCTCACGCGGGGTGCTGTCGGCCGGCAGGGCGTGCCGCAGGGCGTTGGTGACGAGTTCGGAGACGACCAGCGCGACATCGTCGAAGCGTTCGTCGAGCTCCCACTGGCGGAGTGTGTTCCGGGTGAAGTGCCGTGCTCCGCGCACCGCTTCGTAACGGGCCGGCAGGGCGCAGGAGGCCGAAGTGGAGACGGCCGAGGGGTCGATCGGGGGAAGGCCCTGCCGTAACGGCTCGAGCATGGTCGATCCATTCGGTCCCATGCGAGGCACTCCCGGGAATCGCGGCTGTGACGCTACAACACGAACGAGCACGCAGGTGCGCGGCAACCATGGTTCCGAATGCGTAGGGCAGATGCAAGGGCAGATGCACGTGCACGCGCCGGTCCTGTCCGAACCCGTGCCGTTTCTTGCTCATTTCTTCCGTGAATCTCTTCTCTTTCCTCATCGGCGGCTTCTCGTTTCAGTAACCGGATGAGTACGGGCTGAAGCTTTTGGTGGCAGAATCCGGCTCTTGGGGTTCGGGGGGACCACGAGGCAGCATCGGGCTGGACGAACAGAGCGAAGTGCAGCAGGGATGGGGAGGGCCGAAGTCGTGGCGGCAGGCGAGGCAGCGTTGTCGTGGGGTGACCCCCGCGCCGAGGGTCCGGGCGGAGGTTCGGTGGTGCGGCGCATCCTGTTGGGCTCACAGCTGCGCAGGCTGAGGGAGTCGCGAGGTATCACGCGGGAAGCCGCCGGCTACTCGATCCGTGCGTCCGAATCCAAGATCAGCCGTATGGAGTTGGGCCGGGTGAGCTTCAAGGCGAGGGACGTCGAGGACCTGCTGACGCTCTACGGCGTGTCCGACGACCGCGAGCGCGACTCCCTCCTCGGCCTCGCGAAGGAGGCCAATGTCGCCGGCTGGTGGCACAGCTTCGGCGACGTCCTGCCCGGCTGGTTCCAGACCTACATCGGCCTCGAGGGCGCCGCCTCGCTCATCCGTATCTACGAAGTGCAGTTCGTGCACGGCCTTCTGCAGACCGAGGCGTATGCGCACGCCGTCGTCACCCGCGGCATGCCCGACGCGCCCCCGGCGGAGATCGACCGCCGCGTCGCGCTGCGGCTGGAACGGCAGAAGACCCTTGTCTCCGAACACTCCCCGCGGCTGCACGTCGTGCTGGACGAGGCCGCGCTGCGCCGCCCGTACGGCGACCGTGCCGTGATGCAGGCCCAGTTGCGCCATCTGATCGAGGTCTCGGAGCACCCGAACGTCACCTTGCAGGTGATGCCCTTCAGCTTCGGTGGTCACGCGGGCGAGAGCGGTGCGTTCACCATGCTGCGCTTCCCGGAGTCGGACCTCTCCGACATCGTCTATCTCGAGCAACTGACCAGTGCCCTGTACCTCGACAAGCGCGAGGAGGTCGCGCAGTACGAGCGGGTGCTGGAGCGGCTGACGGAGGACAGCCCCGATCCGGCCGAAACCCGCGATCTTCTCCGTGGACTGCTCCAACTCATTTGAAACATAAGTACGATGACGCCACATCAGACGTTCGTGCTCATGCCTCTGGAGTAAGGGATCACATGTCCTTCTTCACCGATCTGGCCCTGCAGTACATAGACGGCGAGTGGAGGCCCGGCAGCGGTTCCTGGGACATCATCGACTTCAATCCGTACGACGGGGAGAAGCTCGCCTCCATCGCGGTGGCCACGGCGGACGAGGTGGACCTGGCCTACCGTGCGGCCGACCGCGCGCAGCGGGCGTGGGCAGAGACCAATCCGTACGCTCGCAGGGCGGTCTTCGAGCGTGCTCTGCGGATCATCGAGGACCGTGAGCAGGAGATCACCGAGGCGATCATCGCGGAGCTCGGCGGGACGCATCTGAAGGCGGCCTTCGAGCTGCACCTCGCCAAGGAGTTCCTGCGCGAGGCGGTCCACCTGGCGCTGCGGCCCGAGGGCCGCATCCTGCCCTCTCCGGTCGACGGCAAGGAGAACCGCGTCTACCGGGTGCCGGTCGGCGTCGTCGGCGTCATCAGCCCCTTCAACTTCCCCTTCCTGTTGTCGCTCAAGTCGGTCGCGCCCGCGCTGGCCCTCGGCAACGCCGTGGTCCTCAAGCCGCACCAGAACACCCCGATCTGCGGCGGCTCCCTGGTGGCGAAGGTCTTCGAGGACGCTGGTCTGCCCGCCGGCCTGCTGAACGTCGTGATCACCGACATAGCCGAGATAGGCGACGCGCTCATCGCGCACCCGATCCCCAAGGCGATCTCCTTCACCGGCTCCGACAAGGTGGGCCGCCACGTGGCCACCGTCTGCGCCGCGAACTTCAAGCACGCGATCCTCGAACTCGGCGGCAACAGCGCGCTGATCGTGCTCGACGACGCCGACATCGACTACGCAGTCGACGCGGCGGTCTTCAGCCGTTACGTGCACCAGGGCCAGGTCTGCATGGCCGCCAACCGCATCCTGGTCGACCGCTCCGTCGAGAAGGAGTTCACCGAGAAGTTCGTCGCCAAGGTGCGGACGCTCAAGGTGGGCGACCCCGCCGACCCGACGACCCATATCGGCCCGCTCATCAACGCCTCCCAGGCCGAGGCGGTCTCGTCGCTGGTGGACCAGACGGTCGAGGCGGGTGCGACGGCGCTGCTGCACGGCGGGGCGGACGGCAATCTGGTCTCCCCCTCGGTGCTGAGCGGACTCTCCGCGGACGCACCGATCCTGTCGCAGGAGATCTTCGGACCGGTGGCCCTGATCGTCCCGTTCGAGGGCGAGGAGGAGGCGGTCCGGATCGCCAACGACACTCCCTACGGCCTGAGCGGCGCCGTGCACACCGGTGACGTGGAGCGCGGTGTGCGGCTCGCGAAGCGCATCGACACCGGGATGATCCACATCAACGACGGGACCGTGCACGACGAGCCGATCGTCCCCTTCGGCGGTGAGAAGCAGTCGGGTCTCGGCCGGCTGAACGGCGACTCGATGATCGATTCGTTCACCAGGCAGAAGTGGATCTCCGTGCAGCACGGGCGCTCGCGGTTCCCGTTCTGAGGAATTCTCCGGACGCCCGGGCCCTTGCGGACAGAACCTGACCGCAAGGGCCCGTAGTTTTCGGGGTGTCGGCAGGAGGGGCGCCAGGCCCCGCGATCCGGAAGGCGGACCCCATGGTCACCCACGTTCCCGCAGAGGCTCACGGCGACGAGCGCGGCGCGCTTCTCTCCTTCGTCGAGGCGCAGCGCGGCGCGATCAGGCGCTCGGTGCTCGGGCTCACCGAGGAGCAGGCGGCGAGCCGGCCGAGCGTGAGCGAGCTGTCCCTGTCCGGACTGCTCAAGCATGTGGCCGAGATGGAGCTGAACTGGCTGCGGCTGGCCCAGCAGCGTCCGAACGAGCGGCAGCGCTCGGAGGAGACCTGGGGCGACAGCTTCCGACTGGTCGGCGACGAGACGATCCCGGGGACGCTGGCCTTCTGGGACACGGTCGCGAAGGAGACCGAGGACTTCATCCGCTCGGTGCCGAGCCTGGACGACACCTTCCCGCTGCCCCCGGCGCCCTGGTTCCCGGCGGACGCGCGGGTTTCGATGCGCTGGCTGATGCTGCACCTGGTCGAGGAGATCGCCCGCCACGCCGGGCATGCGGACGTCGTCCGCGAGTCCCTGGACGGCAAGGGCGCGTTCGATCTTGTCGCGGAGGAGCAGGGCGGCGACTGGGGCGCGTGATGCGCTGCGTACGCTGCGTACCGTAGTCAAGGTTGAGTAGGAGGTACGCAGGTGTCAGCGATCCGGCTTCTGGTCCTGGGAGCCGTGCGCCAGCACGGAAGGGCGCACGGCTACCAGGTCCGCAACGACCTCGAGTACTGGGGCGCGCACGAGTGGTCCAACGCGAAGCCCGGGTCGATCTACCACGCGCTCAAGCAGATGGCGAAGCAGGGACTGCTGCGCGCCCACGAGACCGCCCCCTCCACGGCCGGCGGTCCGCCCCGCACCGAGTACGAGATCACCGAGCAGGGGACCGAGGAGTTCTTCGCGCTGCTCCGCGAGTCATTGACCGCCTACGACCAGAAGATGGACGTGCTCTCGGCCGCGGTCGGCTTCATCGTCGACCTCCCGAGGCAGGAGGCCGTGGCGCTGCTCAAGGAGCGCGTGCGCGGCCTGGAGGAGTGGCGGTCCTCGGTCACCGAGTACTACACGCCGGAGGAGGGGCCCCAGTCGCTGGGGCACATCGGCGAGATCATGCACATGTGGGTCTCCTCCGCGGACTTCGGCGCGGAATGGACCCGCGGTCTGATCCGGCGGATCGAGGACGGGGCGTACACCTTCGCCGGTGAGGGTGAACCATTCGTCGGCGTGCGTGCGGAAGGCGAGGAGAACCCTTACGCGACGGGGGAGCACCACGAAGGGGATCTCGACTAATCAAGTTTGACCAATTGAGGAACGGGCACTACCTTACGGCGGTGGTCAAATTTGACTACTGCGTTCGAGCTGCTGGAGGAGACGGATGACAGACGCGATCGTCGTGGAGGGCGTGCGGAAGCGGTACGGGGACAAGCGTGCGCTGGACGGGCTGGACCTGACGGTCGCCCGCGGCACCGTGCACGGGGTGCTCGGCCCCAACGGCGCGGGCAAGACCACCGCCGTACGCGTCATGGCGACGCTGCTGCGGCACGACGAGGGCGTAGTGCGGGTCGCCGGACACGACGTCCGCAAGGAGGCGGGCGAAGTGCGCCGGCGCATCGGCCTGCTCGGTCAGCACGCGGCGGTGGACGAGGAGCTCGGCGGCCGGCAGAACCTCGAGATGTTCGGCCGGCTGTACCACCTGGGCGCACGGCGGGCGGGCACGCGGGCGGACGAACTCCTCGAACGGTTCGGACTCGCGGACACCGGCCGCAAGGCGGTCAAGCAGTACAGCGGCGGCATGCGCAGAAGGCTGGACCTGGCGGCCTCGCTCATCACCGACCCCGAGGTGCTGTTCCTCGACGAGCCGACGACCGGGCTCGACCCGCGCGGCCGGGCCGAGGTCTGGAACTCGGTGCGCTCGCTCGTCGGCGGAGGCACGACCGTCCTGCTCACCACGCAGTACCTGGAGGAGGCGGACCAGCTGGCCGACCGTATCTCGGTCGTCGACGCCGGCCGGGTGATCGCCGAGGGCACGGCGGACGAGCTCAAGGCCAAGACCGGCGGCGACCGCATCGACGTGGTCCTGCGGGACGCGGACCGGCTCGGTCTCGTCGCCTCCCTGCTGCCCGGCGAAGCGGCCGTCGACGTCGACCGGCGCATGGTCAGCGCCCCGGTGAGCGACCGGATGGCCGCACTGACCGAGACAGTGCGGGCCCTGGAGGCGGCCGGCGTCGAGGCCGAGGACATCTCCGTGCGCCGGCCCACCCTCGACGAGGTCTTCCTCCACCTCACCAAGGAGAACGCGGCATGAGCACCTACGTACTGACCGACTCCTGGACCATGACCCGGCGCGAACTCGCCCACTGGGCACGGCAGCCGGTCCAGGTCGTCGTGAACCTGGTCTTCCCCGTGATGCTCCTCCTGATGTTCGGCTACCTCATCGGCGGCGGCCGGGGCGTGGAAGGCGCGTACGTCGACTTCCTGGTGCCCGGCATGCTGGCGCTGACCATGGCCTTCGGCCTCGAGGCGACCATGCTCGCCGTCACACAGGACCTGAACAAGGGCGTCATCGACCGCTTCAGGTCCATGCCGATGGCGTCCTCGGCGGTGCTCGTCGGGCGCAGCATCGCGGACATGCTCCAGTCGGCGCTCAGTCTCGTGGTCATGATCGGTGTGGGCCACGCCATCGGATGGCGCTGGGGCGGCGGCTTCATGGCGCTGCTCGGAGCCGTGGGGCTGCTCCTCCTGCTGCGCTTCGCGATGCTGTGGGTCGGCATCCACCTGGCGATGGTGGCCGGGAAGCCGGAACTGGTGCAGGCGGTGCAGATCCTGGTCTGGCCGGTGGGCTTCCTGTCCAACGCCTTCGCCACGCCCGACTCGATGCCCGGCTGGCTCGGCGCGGCGGTCGAGTGGAACCCGATCTCGGCGACGGCGACGATGGCCCGCGACCTCTCCGGCATCCCGGAGGCGGCCACGGGCTCCTGGCCGGCGGAGCACGCGCAGCTGTTGGCGGTGGCGTGGCCGCTGCTCCTGGTGGCGGTCTTCTTTCCCTTGGCCGTCGCCCGTTTCCGCCGCCTGGGCCGCTGACGCGCTAGGCACCCGGCCCGGCCCCGAGCACCGCGGGGCCGGGTCCGCGCCGTCAGTGGTGGAACGAGGTCGCTGCCGCCGGGTCCTTGTGCAACGGGCCTGATTGAGCGTGCAGTTCGGGCAGCAGCAGCCGCAGGTCGTCCAGGAGCAGCGCCGCCAGGTCCGCAGAGAATCCGTTGCGGCAGACCACCCGCAGCACGGAGAGATCCTCGCGGTTGGCCGGAAAGGTGTAGGCGGGCACCAGCCAGCCCTTCTCGCGAAGCCGCCGTGACACGTCGAAGACGTCGAAGGACTTCACCTCGGGCGCGGTGGTGAAGGCGAAGACGGGCAACTGGTCCCCACGGGTCAGCAGCCGGAAGCCGTCCAGCTCCTCGATCCGGCCGGCGAGCCCCGTCGCGATGTCCCTGGCGGTCTGCTGGACGGCCCGGTAGCCGTCCCGCCCGAGCCGCAGGAACGTGTAGTACTGCGCCACGACCTGCGCCCCGGGGCGGGAGAAGTTCAGCGCGAACGTCGGCATGTCGCCGCCCAGATAGTTCACGCGGAAGACCAGCTCCTCCGGGAGCTCCTCCGGCGAACGCCACAGCGCCCACCCCACACCCGGGTAGACCAGCCCGTACTTGTGTCCCGAGGTGTTGATCGAGGACACCCGGGGCAGCCGGAAGTCCCAGACCAGGTCCTCGTCGAGGAACGGGGCGATCATCGCCCCCGACGCACCGTCGACGTGCACCGGGATGTCGAACCCGGTGCGCTCCTGGAGGGCGTCCAGCGCGGCGCAGACGTCGGCGACAGGCTCGTAGGACCCGTCGAACGTCGAACCGAGCACCGCCACCACACCGATGGTGTTCTCGTCGCACAGCTCGGCGGCGGCCTGCGGGTCGATGTGGAAGCGATCGCCCTCCATCGGGACCAGCCGGGGCTCGACCTCCCAGAAGTTGCAGAACTTGTCCCAGCAGACCTGGACGTTGACGCCCATCACCAGGTTCGGCCTGGCAGTCCCCGGATAGCGGTCCCCGTTCTTCTTCGCCCACCGGCGCTTCAGCGCCATCCCGGCGAGCATGCAGGCCTCGCTCGACCCGGTGGTCGAGCAGCCCACCGAGGCCGACGGGTCGGGCGCGTGCCACAGGTCGGCGAGCATGGCCACGCACCGGCGCTCCAGCTCGGCGGTGCGCGGGTACTCGTCCTTGTCGATCATGTTCTTGTCCCGGCACTCCGCCATCAGGTCCGCCGCCTGGGGTTCCATCCAGGTGGTCACGAAGGTGGCGAGGTTGAGCCGGGAGTTGCCGTCGAGCATCAGCTCGTCGTGAACCAGCTGATATGCGGTGGGAGGTGGCATCGGGCCGTCCGGCAGCCGGTGTTTCGGCGGCGCCGAGGTCATCTCCGTGACGGGGTCGGCCGACCCGTAGAAGGGGTTGATGGAGAGCCGACGGAGCTCGGGCTCCTGCTCGGCGGAGTCGGACGCGCCCTGGTGGAGTGCCATAGCTCACAGGCTCGTACGGGCTTGCACCTCATGCAACGTGAGGCGTCAGCCTGGGTTGCGTCACACAAGCGAAGGAGCGGAAGGCCATGAGCTACTCCGTCGGACAGGTCGCCCGATTCGCCGGCGTCACGGTGCGCACGCTGCACCACTACGACGAGATCGGGCTGCTCCGGCCGAGCGGCCGCAGCCACTCGGGCCACCGGCGCTACGACGACGGCGACCTCGACCGGCTGCAGCAGATCCTGTTCTACCGGGAGCTCGGCTTTCCGCTCGACGAGGTCGCGGCGCTGCTGGACGACCCGGACGCGGATCCGCAGGAGCACCTGCGGCGCCAGCACGAGCTGCTGTCCGCCCGGATCACCCAGCTCCAGGAGATGGCCGCCGCCGTCGAGAAGGCCATGGAGGCGAGAAAGATGGGCATCAACCTCACGCCCGAGGAGAAGTTCGAGGTTTTCGGGGACTTCGACCCGGACGACTACGCACAGGAGACCGAGGAGCGCTGGGGCGGCACGGAGGCGTACAAGGAGTCGCAGCGCCGCTCCGCCGCCTACACCAAGGAGGACTGGCAGCGGATCCAGCGGGAGGCCGACGAGATCACCCGCCGCTTCGTGGCCCTGATGGAGGCCGGAGAGGAGCCGGCGTCGAAGGCCGCGATGGACGTCGCGGAGGAGCACCGCCAGTGGATCACGCGGAACCACTACACCTGCACGTTCGAGATCCACACCTGCCTGGCCGAGATGTACGTCACGGACGAGCGGTTCACCCGGAACATCGACCAGGCGAAGCCCGGGCTGGCGGCGTACCAGCGGGAAGCAATCCTGGCGAACGCCGTCCGGCACCTGTAGAAGGGCCTGACCGGCAGGGCGCGGCTCGGAAGGTGGACGTGCCCTGCCGGTCAGGCGCGGGCGATCACCACCGCCGTGCCGTACGCGCAGACCTCCGTGCCGACGTCCGCGGCATCGGCCACGTCGAAGCGGAACGCCAGCACCGCGTTCGCGCCCCGCGCGCGGGCCTGCTCGATCAGGCGCTCCATGGCCTGGTTGCGGGTCTCGACCAGGGTCTTGGTCAGGCCCTTGAGCTCGCCACCGATCATCGACTTGAGGCCGGCTCCGATCTGGCTGCCCAGGTGGCGGGAGCGCACCGTCAGCCCGAAGACCTCACCGATGACCTGTTCCACGCGGTAGCCCGGGATGTCGTTCGTCGTGACGACGGTTACATCTGCCTGCGGGCCCTGCCCGCCGCTGTAGTCCTCGATACCCATGGTGCAAGGATCGTGGCGGTCGGTTCGCCCCGCATCCGCGGCAGCCGGTGGAACCGGGGGTCACTCGTGTGCGTTGATAGCTTTGGCAGCCGACCTTGCCGCTGACTAACACCACAGGAGCCCGGACCTCGTGAACACCCTTGCGCTCGGACCGAGCTGGCTCGACCCGGACTATCTGATCACCACGTTCGGCCTGATCGGTGTACTGGTCATCGTCTTCGCCGAGTCCGGTCTGCTGATCGGGTTCTTCCTGCCCGGCGACTCGCTGCTGTTCACCACCGGCCTGCTGGTGACCGCCGGCAAGATCGACATGCCGTTGTGGCTGGTCTGTACGTTGATCGTGATGGCCGCCATCATCGGTGACCAGGTCGGCTATCTCTTCGGCCGCAAGGTCGGCCCGGCCCTCTTCAAGCGCCCCGACTCCAAGCTCTTCAAGCAGGAGAACGTGGAGAAGGCCCACGAGTTCTTCGAAAAGTACGGCCCGAAGTCCCTGGTCCTCGCCCGCTTCGTGCCGATCGTGCGGACGTTCACGCCGATCATCGCCGGTGTGAGCCGGATGAACTACCGCTCGTTCGTCACGTTCAACGTCATCGGCGGCGTCCTGTGGGGTGCCGGTGTCACGCTGCTCGGAGCGGCGCTCGGCAAGGTCGAGTTCGTCCACAAGAACATCGAGGCGATCCTGATCCTGATCGTCCTGATCTCGGTGGTCCCGATCGCGATCGAGTTCCTGCGTGCCCGTTCCAAGGGCAAGAAGGCGGCAGCCGCCTCCACCGACGCACCGGGTGCCGAGATCCCGCCGTCGAATCCGCGCGGCGGCCGCCACGCCAAGCGCTGACCCGCGTACGACGGAGGTCCTCGACGGAGGTCAGAAGCCGCGCGTCCGCTTGGCCGCGCGGCGTCCACCGGGCGTCTCCACCCCGGGCACACCGACCGCACCCGGACGGACCCGCAGGAACAGCCGGGAGATCTCCCCACCCAGGTTCACCCCGATCGCGATGGCCAGCGCCAGGGCCGCCGCCTTGCTCAGCGAGGCGAGGCCGCTGTTCAGATTGCCCCTGGCTACCTCGAGCAGCCCGAAGTACGTGGCGCTACCGGGCAACAGCGGACCGATCGCGGCCGTGACGTAGGGCAGCGCCGACGCGAAGCGGTAGCGCGAGAGCATCTGCCCGAACAGGCCCACCAGGCCGGCCGCGGCCGCCGTCGCGGCGACCGGCGAGATGCGTCCGACATCCGCCAGCGCGCCGTAGACCACCCAGGCCACCCCGCCGTTGAAGGTCACCAGCGCCACGGTGCCGCGCTCCTGCTGGAGCATGACGGCGAAGCACAGCGACAGGCCCATCGCCGCGAGCGTCTGGGTCACCGGCTGCGCCACGCTGTGGATGCTCGTCTCCGGATTGAGTCCCGCGTCCAGCGCGAAACCCAGATACAGCACCGACAGGACGCCGACCACGATGGCGACCACCAGATAGCCGACCTCCAGCAGACGCGCGGCCGCCGTGATGTAGAAGCCCGTCAGTCCGTCCTGGACACCGGCGACCAGGGCCCGCCCCGGGATCAGCGCGAACAGTCCACCGGTGATCACCGCGGACGCCCGCACCTCCAGTGGTGACAGGCTCAGCGCCACGCCGACCGCCGCCGACGGCATCGCCGCCGCGACGAACTGGTAGAACTCCGGCAGCCCGCGCCCCGCGCACAGCCAGGCCAGCCGGTCACCGAGCATGGCACTGATCGCGGCGGCGACGAACACCACCGGATCACCGCCGACCAGCACGGACGCCGAGCCGGCCAGCAGACCGCCGGCCAGCGTGAGGGCCCAGCCCGGGTAGGGGTGCCGGTTGCGGCGGATCTCGGCGAGACGCCGGTAGGCCTCCTCCAGCGTGACGTCCGACTCCTCGACGCTGATGTCGTGGACCAGCCGGTAGACCGCGGCAAGGCGGGTGTAGTCGGTACCGCGCCGCCGCACGGTGCGGTTCGCGGTCACCGGATCGTCCACCAGGGACGGCTGGTACGTGATCGACAGCAGTGTGAACGTGACCGTCGGCTCACAGCGGTCGAGCCCGTACGAGCGCGAGATGGCGAACATGGCCGCCTCGACGTCCTCCGCGCCTTCGCCGCCCGCGAGCAGCAACTCGCCGATACGCAGGGTCAGGTCGAGCACACGGGGTACGGCCGGACCTGCCTCGTCATGCCGGTGCGGCGCCTCCGGCACCGGACGCTCGCCCACCGGCATCCGCAGCATCGCCCGCATACGGTCCTGCCAGGGCGCGTCCTTGGTGAGTCGTACGACCGGGATGCCGTGCGCGGGGGTGAACGCCGGTGGGGAGCTCCTGGCGCTGTAGACGCTGGGCGGGGCGAACGCGGAGCCCTCCGGCTCGGCCGGCGGTTCGGGCGCCAGGCCCTCCGGAACGGCGAACTCGGAGCTGGGGTGGTCCTCTTCGGGAGGTTCCGGCTGTTCCACCCCCGCCGGCGGGGCGAAGGCGCTGTGCGCCTCGTCGGACTGAGGCTTCCGGTCCTCCGGGCCCTCGGGCTCCGCCACCACTGATCGTCCTCGCTCCCTCTCGTACCGCCCCTCGACCGGCGCTTCTGCCCAGTATGGGCACGGGCATGGGGGGATACGCGACGCGGGCGGGACACCCAAGGTGTCCCGCCCGCGGCAAGGTGCTCTACGGCAACGGCGTCAGTGCGCGCCGCCCTGCGCCTCCAGGCGCTTGTAGGAGGCCTCGATCTCCGCCTCGGCCTCGGTGCGGCCGACCCAGTTGGCGCCCTCGACGGACTTGCCCGGCTCCAGGTCCTTGTAGACCTCGAAGAAGTGCTGGATCTCCAGACGGTCGAACTCGGACACGTGGTGGATGTCCCGCAGGTGCTCCACGCGCGGGTCGGACGCCGGCACGCACAGCAGCTTGTCGTCGCCGCCGGCCTCGTCCGTCATACGGAACATGCCGATGGCGCGGCACTTGATGAGGCAGCCCGGGAAGGTCGGCTCGTCAAGGATGACCAGCGCGTCCAGGGGGTCGCCGTCCTCACCGAGGGTGTTCTCGACGAATCCGTAGTCGGCCGGGTAGCTGGTCGAGGTGAAGAGTCGACGGTCAAGGCGGATCCGACCGGTCTCGTGGTCCACCTCGTACTTGTTCCGCGAACCCTTCGGGATCTCGATGGTGACGTCGAACTCCACGGGTGGCTCCTCCATGATCAACACATAGCAAGACGCAGTACTGGTGATTAAGTGTCCCTCACGCACATGCGTGATCGCGAAAGGGGCTGGTGCGAGGTGCCGAAGGTCAGGACGTGGCAGCTTGCAGCGGGCGCTGCCGTGGTCGGCCTCGCCCTTGCCGCCGGGGCGGTGACCGCGGCGGGTCCTTGGGACTCCGGTCAGCGTAAGGCCGAGAGGGAGCGGGCGGCTGCCCAGAGCCCCACGGGTGGTGCACATCACGAACCGCCGGCACCCCGGCGTCCTGCCCCCGCGCCCAGCGCGCCCCCCGTGCTGGCGCCCCTGGGCGGCCCGCGGACGGTGTCGGCCAAGGAGCCGGCCGCCGCTCCGGAGGCCCTGGCAAAGGCGCTGGGCCCGCTGCTCGCCGACCCCGGCCTCGGCCCCGCCCCCGGCGTCAGCGTCATCGACCTCGCCACCGGCGAGCGGCTGTACGGGAAGCGGGCGGACGCCGCCATGGTCCCGGCGTCCACGATCAAGATCGTCACCGCCGCCGCGGCGCTGACCGCCCTCGGGCCCGACCACCGCATCCCCACCACGGTCGTGGCGGCCCCCGGGGCCGGAGAGATCACGCTGGTCGGCGGCGGCGACGCCACACTCGACAGGGCACGCCTGGGCGAACTCGCCGACGAGGCCGCACGCGCCCTGCGCGACGGCAAGGCCGGCAAGACCGCCAAGGGTGCCGAGCTGCGGTTCGAGTACGACACCTCGCTCTACCGCGGCCCTCTCCTCCACACCATCGGTCCCAACGACAACATCGCCCCCGTCAGCGCCCTCATGGTCGGCCAGGGAAGGCTCGACGAGCACACCACCGGCGCGGCCACCCGCACTGCCGACCCGGCCCGCGAAGCGGCCCGCGTCTTCCGGGAGATGCTCGCCGAGCGCGGCGTCCGCACCGCGCCGCCCGCAGCCGGCCGCCCGACCGCCAAGGCCGTCCCGCTCGCGCAGGTGCTCTCCGAGCCCCTGTCGCTGCTCGTCGAGCGGATGCTGACCAGAAGCGACAACGACCTCGCGGAGTCGCTGGCCCGCCAGACCGCCCTGGCCACCGGCGAGAAGGCGTCCTTCGCCGGCGCGCAACGAGCCGTGACCAAGCAGCTGCGACGGCTGCAGGTGCCCCTCGCCGGAACCAGATTCGCCGACGGCAGCGGCCTCGACCGGCGGGACCGGGTGTCGGCGGCGCTGCTCACCAGCCTGCTCGCGCGCGCGGGCGACACCGCCCACCCCGAACTGCGCCCCGTCCTCACCGGGCTGCCCGTGGCGGGCTTCAGCGGCACCCTGGAGGACCGCTACTCCGCCGACTCCGACGGCACCGGCCTGGTCCGAGCCAAGACGGGCACGCTGCGGGGTGTCAACACCCTGGCCGGCACGGTCGTTGCCCCGGGCGGCCGACTCCTCGGGTTCGCGTTCCTCGCCGAGGACACCCCTTCCGAGTACACCGCGGAGCCCGCCCTCGACCGCCTGGCCGCAGCCCTCGCCTCGTGACCGCCCCGGCCGGCGGCGGACGGGGATCGAATCGGCTGCCGCCGACACCTCACCGCTCCCGCAGCCGAGAACGTACGGTTGACGCATGACGAGCATCGGTGGTGCCGAGATGGTCGACTGGAACCTCGCCGTGGCGACCGCGACCCGCTTCGTGCGGCCCGGTCCCGACGTGAGCCGGGACGAGGCGCGCGCCGTCGTCGCCGAGCTGCGCCGGCACGCCAAGGCATCCGAGGAGCACGTCCGGGAATACACCCGGATGATCCCGGAAGGCGCGGAACCCCGGGACACCCCCGTCCTCGTCGTGGACCGGGCCGGCTGGGTCAAGGCGAACGTCGCGGGCTTCCGCGAACTGCTGCGGCCCCTGCTGGACAAGATGCAGGAGCGCCGCTCCGGCACTCCCGGCGGCGCGGTGTTCGGAGCCGTCGGCGGCAAGGTGACCGGCGTCGAGCTGGGGATGCTGCTGTCCTTCCTGGCCTCGCGTGTCCTCGGGCAGTACGAGACCTTCGCGCCCGGCACCCGTGATCTGCCCGCGGGCGAACCCTCCGGGAACGGCGGCAACGGCGGCGGACGCCTGCTGCTGGTCGCCCCCAACATCGTCCACGTCGAGCGCGAACTCGAGGTGGAACCGCACGACTTCCGGCTCTGGGTCGCCCTCCACGAGGAGACCCACCGCACCCAGTTCACCGGCGTGCCGTGGCTGCGCGACCATCTCGAGAGCGAGATCCAGTCGTTCCTCGGCGAGACCGAGATGGATCCCATGACCGTTCTCGAGCGGCTTCGCGAGGCCGCGCAGTCGCTCGTCGGCGCGCGCCCGGAGGGCGAACAGGACGAGGGCGGCCCCACCATCGTGGAGATCGTCCAGACGCCCGCGCAGCGCGAGATCCTCGGTCGGCTGACCGCGGTGATGTCGCTGCTGGAGGGGCACGCCGACTTCGTGATGGACGGCGTCGGGCCCGCGGTGGTGCCGTCGGTCGCGGAGATCAGGGAGAAGTTCCAGCAGCGCAGGGCGCGCGGCGCGAGCCGGCTGGACCTGGCGCTGCGCAAGCTGCTGGGCCTGGACGCCAAACTGCGTCAGTACCGCGACGGCGAGCGTTTCGTGCGGGCCGTGGTGGAGGAGGTGGGCATGGCAGGCTTCAACCGGGTGTGGACCTCTCCGAACACGCTCCCGACCAAGGCGGAGATCGCCAAACCGGCGGACTGGATCGCGAGGGTGCACAGCAAGGGTGAGGGCGCACCGTAGGGAGCGTCGTCGATGACAGGGCGGGCGGCGGCAGAGGGACGCCCCTCCAATCACCCATCCGAGGGACCGTGGGCTGTGGATAGGCGTGCAATGCTCGGGTATTGGCTCGGTTCTGTCACCATCGACGCACTCTGAGTGACTGTTCTCGGAGTGGCGATCTTCGTCCTCTGGCCGTTCCTGATCGTCCCGACTGGACCGAGACACCCCCTCCCACCTTTCACGAAGGGCACCGGACATGGGTCCCCATCCTGCGGTCGCGGCGATACGCCTGGCGGTCCGCCGCGTCCTCCACGACGTACTCACCGAACACTCGGAAAACGCCGCCCGCTACGCACACTCCGGCCCGGGCCCGGTGTCCGCGGGCGAACCCCCCCTCGTCCTCGTGGCATGCTCCGGCGGCGCCGACTCGATGGCCCTCGCCTCCGCCCTCGCTTTCGAGGCCCGCAAACTTTCCGTCCGCGCCGGCGCCGTCACCGTCGACCACGGCCTGCAGGCCGGCTCCGACCTCCGCGCGGCCGAGGTCGCCGCACGCCTCACCGCGATGCAGCTCGACCCCGTCGAGGCCATTGCGGTCCGCGTCGGCCGCCACGGCGGACCGGAGGCCGCGGCCCGTGACGCCCGCTACGCAGCCCTGGACGACGCCGCGATGCGTCTGGGAGCCGCCGCCGTGCTGCTCGGCCACACCCGCGACGACCAGGCGGAGACCGTCCTTCTCGGACTCGCCCGCGGCTCCGGCATCCGCTCGCTGTCCGGCATGGCCGCCGTATCCGGGACCGCCGGCCGCTACCGCCGCCCCTTCCTGCACCTCGACCGTCAGACCGCCCGCAAGGCCTGCATGGTCCAGTCGCTGCCCGTCTGGGACGACCCGCACAACGCCGACCCCGCCTACACCCGCTCCCGCCTGCGCCACGAGGGGCTGCCCGCCCTGGAGAAGGCGCTCGGCAAGGGCGTCGTCGAAGCCCTCGCCCGCACCGCCCAGCTCTCCCGCGACGACGCCGACGCGCTCGACAGCTGGGCCGCCGATGCGGACGCCTCCGTACGGGACGAGAGCGGGCTGCTGGACTGCGCCAAGCTGTACGCGCTCCCCCCGGCGGTACGCCGCCGAGTGCTGCGCCGCGCCGTGATCCAGGCCGGTGCGCCCGCCGGATCGCTCTTCGCCCGGCACGTCGAGGAGGTCGACCGGCTGATCACCGGATGGCGCGGTCAGCGGGCCATCAACCTGCCCGGCCGTGTGGAGGCACGACGCCAGGGTGGCAGACTGGTCATTCGGCAAGGCTGAACCGCCGAGAGAAAGCGACGCGGGTGAACGAGAAGGACATGGGCACCGACCTTCAGTCGGTGCTCATCACCAAGGAAGAGATCGACGCGAAGCTCGTCGAGCTGGCCGCGAAGATCGACGCAGAGTACGCGGGCAAGGACCTGCTCATCGTCGGAGTCCTCAAGGGCGCGGTGATGGTGATGGCGGACCTGGCGCGCGCGCTGTCCTCCCCCGTCACGATGGACTGGATGGCCGTGTCCTCGTACGGCGCGGGCACGCAGTCGTCCGGCGTGGTCCGCATCCTCAAGGACCTGGACACCGACATCAAGGGCAAGCACGTCCTGATCGTCGAGGACATCATCGACTCGGGACTGACGCTGTCCTGGCTCCTGTCGAACCTCGGTTCCCGTGAGCCGGCCTCTCTCGAGGTCTGCACGCTGCTGCGGAAGCCGGACGCCGCCAAGGTCGCGATCGACGTGAAGTGGATCGGGTTCGACATCCCGAACGAGTTCGTCGTCGGGTACGGCCTGGACTACGGGGAGAAGTACCGGAACCTTCCCTTCGTGGGCACACTGGCGCCGCACGTCTACGGAGGCTGACGCACGGGAACCAGAACCGCCTTTTCGCCGTTGGAGCAGAGGAAGGCGGTCCCCGGTGGCCATGCTGAGGTACCGTCCGAAGAACAGTTGTCTTTTCTCACAGCAGCATTTACCTACGGGCAGGAGGGACGGAGCGAACACCGCTCCGTATGGATGGACGTGAAGCGATACTTCCGTGGGCCGGTCATGTGGATCGTGCTGGCCGTCCTCGCCGTGGTCGTGCTGATGCAGGTTGTCGGCTCGTCCGGTGGCTACAAGACGGTGGACACCGGCGAGGTCGTCCAGGCGATCGACAAGGACCAGGTCAAGCAGGCAAAACTGACCACTGGCGACGAGCAGATCATCAAGATCGAGCTCAAGGAAGGCCAGAAGGTCGACAACAGCAGCAAGGTCCAGGCCAGTTACATCGGCACGCAGGGCGCCGACCTGGCCGACAAGCTGCAGGAGAAGTTCCAGGCCGGCGAGATCGAGAAGGGCTACACGGTCGCGCCGTCCAAGCAGAGCCCGTTCGTCTCGGTTCTGCTGTCCCTCCTGCCGTTCGTGCTGATCGTCGTGGTCTTCCTCTTCCTGATGAACCAGATGCAGGGCGGCGGCTCCCGAGTCATGAACTTCGGGAAGTCCAAGGCCAAGCTGATCACCAAGGACACCCCCAAGACGACCTTCTCCGACGTGGCGGGGTCCGACGAGGCCGTCGAGGAGCTCCACGAGATCAAGGAGTTCCTGCAGGAACCGGCCAAGTTCCAGGCCGTCGGCGCCAAGATCCCGAAGGGCGTGCTGCTCTACGGCCCGCCGGGCACGGGCAAGACGCTGCTCGCACGCGCCGTCGCCGGCGAGGCGGGCGTCCCGTTCTACTCGATCTCCGGTTCCGACTTCGTCGAGATGTTCGTCGGTGTCGGTGCCTCCCGAGTCCGTGACCTCTTCGAGCAGGCCAAGGCGAACGCCCCGGCCATCGTCTTCGTCGACGAGATCGACGCCGTCGGCCGGCACCGCGGCGCGGGCCTCGGCGGCGGCCACGACGAGCGCGAGCAGACGCTCAACCAGCTGCTCGTCGAGATGGACGGCTTCGACGTGAAGGGCGGCGTCATCCTGATCGCCGCCACCAACCGGCCCGACATCCTCGACCCGGCGCTGCTGCGCCCGGGCCGCTTCGACCGGCAGATCGCGGTCGACCGTCCGGACATGCAGGGCCGTCTGGAGATCCTCAAGGTCCACCAGAAGGGCAAGCCGGTCGCCCCGGACGTCGACCTGGGCGCCGTCGCCCGCCGTACGCCCGGCTTCACCGGCGCCGACCTGTCGAACGTGCTGAACGAAGCCGCGCTGCTCACCGCGCGCAGCGACAAGAAGCTGATCGACAACCACTTCCTGGACGAGGCGATCGACCGCGTCGTGGCGGGCCCGCAGAAGCGGACCCGGATCATGTCCGACAAGGAGAAGAAGATCACCGCGTACCACGAGGGCGGTCACGCCCTGGTCGCGGCGGCTTCGCCCAACTCCGACCCGGTCCACAAGATCACCATCCTGTCCCGGGGCCGGGCCCTCGGTTACACGATGGTGCTCCCGGACGAGGACAAGTACTCGACCACGCGCAACGAGATGCTCGACCAGCTGGCGTACATGCTGGGCGGCCGTGCGGCCGAGGAGCTGGTCTTCCACGACCCGACCACCGGCGCTGCCAACGACATCGAGAAGGCCACCGCCACGGCCCGCGCGATGGTCACGCAGTACGGCATGACCGAGCGGCTCGGCGCGATCAAGTTCGGCGGCGACAACACCGAGCCGTTCCTGGGTCGCGAGATGGCGCACCAGCGCGACTACTCGGAAGAGGTCGCGGCGCTGGTCGACGAAGAGGTCAAGAAGCTCATCGAGACCGCGCACAACGAGGCCTGGGAGATCCTCGTCGAGAACCGCGACGTCCTCGACAACCTGGTCCTCCAGCTGCTGGAGAAGGAGACCCTCGGCAAGGAGGAGATCGCGGAGATCTTCGCCCCGATCGTGAAGCGCCCGGCCCGCCCGGCGTGGACCGGCTCCTCCCGGCGCACGCCCTCCACGCGTCCGCCGGTCCTCTCGCCCAAGGAGCTCGCCCTCACCAACGGCGCGGCCAACGGCACGGCGCCCACGGCCACCACGGTGACCGATGTCACCAAGGCGCCCGCGGAGGCGGTTCCCGAGGAGCGTCCGGAGGCCTGACCAGGGCGTATGTCCCCGGTGGGCCACCGGCCCCGGAATGAATGCCGCACCTCCCAGGTTCTAGCCTGGGGGGTGCGGCGTTTTCACGCCATGTCGGAGCACAGGAACGAGGCACACATGACCGACCCGGTGACGCTGTACGGCGAGCGTTCCATCCCCGCGTTCGATGAGAAGCGGGCGGAGAACGCGGTACGCGAGCTGCTCATCGCGGTGGGCGAGGACCCCGACCGCGAAGGCCTGCTGGAGACGCCGGCGCGGGTGGCAAGGGCGTACCGGGAGCTCCTCTCCGGCATGCGGCAGGAGCCCGAGGAAGTCCTGACGACGACCTTCGATCTGGGCCACGACGAGATGGTCCTCGTGAAGGACATCGAACTGGTCTCGTTCTGCGAGCATCATCTACTGCCGTTCCACGGTGTGGCTCATGTCGGTTACATCCCGGCGGTGACGGGAAAGATCACGGGCCTTTCGAAGCTCGCACGGCTCGTGGACGTGTTCGCACGGCGCCCGCAGGTTCAGGAGCGGCTCACCACGCAGGTGGCCGACTCGCTCATGAGCATCCTCGAGGCGCGCGGCGCGATCGTCGTGATCGAGGCCGAACACATGTGCATGTCGCTGCGAGGCATCCGCAAGCCGGGCGCGAAGACGACGACCTCGGCGGTGCGCGGCCAGCTGCGGGACGCGACCACGCGAGCCGAGGCGATGAGCCTGATACTGGCGCGCTGACCGATCGGGGGCGTGTGACGCGCGGACCGGTCGAGGCGCGTTCAACGCCGGGCCGGCCGGTTGTGGCTCGTCCGATCAACGCCCGCGCATCAGCGGGCCGTTGGTGAAAAGATCGTGCCCATGACCGAACCACTGCTTCCCTTACGCAAGCTCGGTGGACTCGACGTGTCCGCGCTCGGCTTCGGTGCCATGGTGCTGTCTCCGGGCGTGTACGGCGAGATCGACGACGAACGCGGCGCGCGGGCCCTGCTCGCCGCGGTCGACGCCGGCGCCACCCTCATCGACACCTCCGACGGTTACGGCGCCGACGGACACAACGAGCAGCTCATCGGCAGGGCCCTGCGAGGCCGGCGCGACGAGGTGGCCATCGCTACGAAGTTCGGCTTCCGGCTGCCTGAGGGAGTGGAACCGCACCCGTTCCCGGTCGGCTTCGCCTTCGGCGAGCTGGCCGTCAACGCCGAGCCCCGGCATGTGCGCGGTTACGCGGAAGCCAGCCTGCGGAGTCTCGGCACGGACCGCATCGACCTCTACTACCCGCACTTCCCCGACCCGCAGGTGCCGCTGGAGGACACCGTCGGGGCGGTCGCCCAGCTGATCCAGGACGGCCTGGTCCTTCACCTCGGGCTGTCGAACGTGACCGCGGCCCAGCTGCGGGCCGCGTACGCCGTGCACCCGGTGGCCGCCGTGCAGACGGAGTGGTCGATGTGGCGGCCGATCGACCCGGAGCTGCTGGCCACCGCCCGCGACCTGGGTGTCGGCATCGTGCCCTGGTCGCCGCTCGGCAGCGGATTCCTCAGCGGCGCCGTCAGTGAGGTCAAGGAGGGCGATTTCCGGCAGAACGCGCCCCGCTTCGACGCGGCCAACCTGAAGGCCAACAACGACCGGTTCGCGCCGGTGCGCGGCATCGCTGCGGAGCTGTCGGTCACGCCGGCCCAGCTGGCGCTGGCGTGGCTGCTGCACCAGGACGAGCACGCGGTCCCGATTCCCGGCAGCCGGACGCCCGCGCACATCGAGGAGAACCTGGCAGCCGGCAGGGTGGAACTGTCGCAGGACGTACTCGACCGGCTGGCGTCCATTCTTGGCGCCACGGAGGTCGAGGGCGGCACTCTCCTCTGACCGGCCAGGACGAGTGACCGACTGACCGGGACGCGCGACCGACTGACCGGGACGCCCGACCGACTCATCAGGGCCGGCGACGCGACGGCCCCGCGGCTCTACGCGGGAGCTGTCGCGTCCTTGTCGTCGTCGTCCTCCGGGAGCTTGCAGACCCGCTCCAGGAAGATCGCCGCCGCGATGACCGCGATGCCCGCCACCACCGAGAACCCGGCGTAGATCGCCTGGTCACGGCGGGCGGGGACGTCGAGGGAGCCCAGCAGGAACACGCCCGTCCCGCCGTACATCCCGCTCACCAGCGCCGCCACCAGCGCGCTCGCCTGGCCGAAGACCACCGCACGCGCCGCCATCAGCGGTTCGACGCCCTTGGCGCCCGGCCGACGCTCACGCTGGGCGCGAAGCCGGGACCGGATCGAGAGCGCGGTCGCGGTGAGGACGACGGCGATCACCGCCAGCACGACGGGGGCGGCCAGCGGCACGCTCGGCAGCGTGCCCAGCGAGTCCCACAGGCGCGCCCCGCCCCAGGACAGCACCGCGGCCGCGGCGAAGAGACCGGCCAGCACACCGAGCCGTAGTTGCTTCACCGAGTAAGCCGCCCTTCACCACGCTGTACGAGATCGTCCCGTACGAGCCTAACGACTACTCGGGCAGGCGCAGTTCCAGGTCCGCGCGCGGCTGCACGCCACTGACGCCCACATCGGCCAGGATCTCGGCGACCGCGCCGCGGCCCGGCAGCTGCGCCTCGGGATCCACGTCGTGCCACGGAGCGAGCACGAACGCGCGCTGGTGCGCCCGGGGGTGCGGCAGCGTGAGGACGGGGTCGTCGGAGACCACGTTGGCGTAGGCCACGATGTCGACGTCGATCGTGCGCGGGCCCCAGTGCTCCTCGCGGACCCGGTGGAAGGCCTCCTCGATGGCCTGGCCGCGCTCCAGCAGGGAGGACGGGGGCAGTGTGGTCCTGATGACCACCACCGCGTTGAAGTACGAGGGCTGGCTGCCGGGCTCGACGCCCCACGGCTCCGTCTCGTACACGGGCGAGACGGCTTTGACCCGCAGGCCCGGGGTGTCCTCCAAGGCGTCGATGGCGCCCTGGAGGGTCTCCATGCGGTTGCCCAGGTTGGAGCCGAGGGAGAGCACGGCGTCCTTGGGGTTGGACAGTGTGACGTCGGCCGCATCGACCTGCTCCGTGACGGAGGACGGCACCGGCTGCACGGTCGGGTCGCTTGCTGCCTGGTTCATACTCGGCTCCGGATGATCGTGATGGTGACGTCGTCGAAGGGCACCGTGATCGGGGCGTCCGGCTTGTGCACCACCACCTCGACCTCCTCGACACCGTCGTGCTTGAGACACACCTGGGCGATCCGCTCGGCCAGCGTCTCGATCAGGTCGACCGGGTCGCCCTCGACGACGGCGACGACCTCCTCGGCCACCACGCCGTAGTGCACGGTCTTCGCCAGGTCGTCGTCGGCCGCCGCGGGGCGGGTGTCCAGGCCGAGCACCAGATCGACGATGAAGGTCTGGCCCTCTTCCCGCTCCTTGGGGAAGACGCCGTGGTGCCCGCGGGCCTTGAGGCCGCGCAGCGCGACACGATCCACGCGAATCACTCCTGCTTCTGTAGGTCTGCGGGCACGCGACCACATGCGGATGGCGTGGTGCCCGCATTCGAATCTACCTGCGAGCACCGACAGGTCGTTCCGACGGGGGCGAGGAGGGCCCACGTGGGACTGGTAGCCGCGCGCATACCCGCGGACAGGTGTTGCCGAACCTCTATCCGGACCCCTACCCACTTACGAGGGGCTGTTGTCGTCCTCTTCGGTGTCCGTTTCCGTCAGTACGGGCGAACCGTGATGGGACCAGATCTTCCAGCCGTCCGATGTGCGACGGAACACGTTCGTGGCGACGACCAGCTGTCCGACGAGCGGTCCGAGCTCGCCGCCGTCCTCCGCGGGGCCGCCGCTGAGGATGTTCTCCGTGCAGGTCACCAGTGCCGTGTCACCGGCCACGTTCACCTCGACGTCGGTGAGGAAGAACTGGATGTAATCCGTGTTCGCCATGATCAGCGCGTATGAGCGGAGCACCTCGCCGCGGCCGGTCAGGACCGGCCAGCCCGGGTGGACGCACGTGACGCCCTCGTCCAGCCACAGGGCGGACAGCTCGTCGAAGTCTCCGCGCTCCATGGTCTCGTAGAAGGCGGTGTTGGCCTTCTCGACGAGCTCCGTGTCGGTCAGGCTCACCAGGCTCCCTCGACGGCCCTCGCGACCCGCACGGCGTCGGCGGTGGCCCGTACCTCGTGTACCCGGACCGCCCAGGCGCCCTCGTGGGCGGCGATGGCGGAGACCGCGGCTGTGGCCGCGTCCCGTTCGCGGGCCGGCGGCGGGGCGCCGTCCTTGGCCAGTACCCGGCCGAGGAAGCGCTTCCGGGAGGCGGCGACCAGGACGGGCCTGCCCAGCGCCCGCAGCTCGGCGAGGTGCGCGACGAGGGCGAGGTCGTGCTCTGCCTGCTTGGCGAAGCCGAGACCGGGGTCGATGACGATGCGCTCGGGCGCGATACCGCCCTCGATGACGGCCTCCATGCGCTCGCGCAGTTCGGCGACGACTTCGGCGACGACGTCCCCGTACACGGCGCGGCTGTTCATGTCCTCGCTGAAGCCGCGCCAGTGCATGACCACGAACGGGGCGCCGGTGGCGCCGACAGCCGGCACCATCCGGGGGTCGGCGAGACCGCCGCTCACGTCGTTGACCAGGGCGGCTCCGGCCGCGACCGCCTGTTCGGCGACGGAGGCGCGCATGGTGTCGACGGACACGACGACGCCCTCTGCCGTGAGGCCCCGCACGACGGGGACGACCCGGCGCAGTTCCTCGTCCTCGTCGACCCGGCTGGCGCCCGGGCGGGTGGATTCGCCGCCGACGTCGATGAGGTCGGCGCCCTGCGCGACCAGGTCGAGGCCCCGCTTGATCGCGGCCGTGGTGTCGAACCAGCGACCGCCGTCGGAGAAGGAGTCCGGTGTCACATTGACGACTCCCATGACCGCACAGCGATCCCACTCCGGCAGGCCGTCGGCCGTGCCTCGTCCGCGCAACGTACTCATGCGACCCAGCCTAGGCCCGCCGCGCCGACCCCCATGCCACTCGCGCACGAGTACGGCTCGTCCGTGGCTTGTCCGGGAACGGGGACGGGCTCGAGGAGTGCTCGACCCCGGCCGGCGCGGAGGTCGCCCCGCCCGGGCGGGTGGTGGGGCTGTCGGGCGCCCTGCTACGCCGCGCCGGCTCCGTGCGTTTGCGTGTGACGGGCGAGGTGGGCACAGGGCCGGGGAACCGGGGCGGACCGCCGGCGGGCGAAGGGGCGGGGGAGCGCCAGGTTGACGAAGCCCTCGGCCTGCATTGCCGCGAAGCCGATACGGGGCAGATCGCGGGTGTTCCGGAAGACCACGAAGCGGGGCTCCCAACGGGGCCGGAACTTGGCGTTGAACTTGTACAGCGACTCGATCTGGAACCACCGGGAGAGGAAGACGAGCAGCCGTCGCCACATCCGCAGCACCGGGCCCGCGCCGATCTTCTCGCCGCGGGCGAGTGCCGAGCGGAACATCGCGAAGTTGAGCGAGACCCGATCGATCCCCAGGGCGGGCGCGGCCTGGAGTGCGGCGACGATGAGCAGTTCGTTCATGCCGGGGTCGGCGGTCCGGTCGCGGCGCATCAGCTCCAGCGACATGCCGTCCGCGCCCCACGGGACGAAGTGGATGATTGCCTTCAAGTCGCCGTACGGGGAGCTCCAGTTGTCGTCCGTCTTGTGGGCGGTGGCGATGACCGCGTCGCCGTCCGCCGGATCGCCGATGCGGCCCAGGGCCATCGAGAACCCGCGCTCCGTGTCGGTGCCCCGCCATTGGGCCGCGGCGTCGCGGATCTGTTCGACCTCTTCGGGGGTGAGATCACGGGCGCGGCGTACGCGGGTCCGGTAGCCGGCCCGTTCGATGCGCTTCACCATCTGGCGCACGTTCCGCATCGCGCGCCCGGTCAGGGAGAAATCCGCGACGTCCACCACCGCCTCGTCCCCGAGCTCCAGGGCGTCGAGGCCTGTCTCCCGGGTCCAGACCTCGCCGCCGGTCTCGGAACATCCCATCACCGCCGGGGTCCAGGAGTGCGCCCTGGCCTCGTCCATGAAGCGTTCGATGGCGCCGGGCCAGGCCTCGACGTCGCCGATCGGGTCGCCGCCGGCGAGCATCACGCCGGAGACGACGCGGTAGCAGACGGCGGCCTTGCCGCTGGGGGAGAAGACGACGCCCTTGTCGCGGCGGAGCGCGAAGTGGCCGAGCGAGTCGCGGCCGCCGTGGACGGCGAGCAGCTCGCGCAGCCGGTGCTCGTCCTCCTCGGTCAGGCGGGCGGCCGGGTGTTCGGGACGGAATGCGAAGTAGACGGTGGTCACGGCGGTCAGCAGGCCGAGGGCGCCGAGGCAGTAACCGACGGTCCAGGAGACGCCGTCGGCGTATCTGACCGGGCCCTCGAAGCCGAAGAACCCGTAGAACACATGCTCCAGACGGTCGGTGAGGCCGGGGCTGCCGACGATCTTGTGGGGATGGGCGCTGACGACGATCAGGCCGACCACGAGCGAACCGGCGCCCATGAGAACGAAGTTGGCGAGGGCGCGCCAACGGCTGCGCGGGTCGGGCAGGGCGGCGAACTCCGCCCGGTGGCGGAGCAGCAGTGCCAGCAGCGCCAGGGAGAGCAGCGTGCCGACGACGGAGTGCCGGTAGGCGAACTGCGCGACGGCTCCGGCGGGCAGCAGGATCACGGCGGCCCGCCAGGCACGGCGCTTGTGGCGCTTGATGCCGTGCGCGAGAAGGAGCAGCAGCATGCCCGCGCTCAGCGAGAGCGCGGCGGCGAACGGCCCGGTGGTGCCGGGCATCACCTCGACGATGGTGTGCATCCGGCTGTGCCGGAAGCGGGGGAAGACCCCGGCCGCGATGTCGATCAGTCCGACGAAGGTGCACGCGGTGCCCACCAGGCCCGGGACCGCCTCGGGCCGGGGGCCGCGCAGCAGGCGGCGGATCCGGTCCGGCATCCGGTCCGACAGCCGCCGCCCGGGGGCTCCGTCCGGTGCCCGAGTCGGAATCAATCCTGATTTGTCCCCATCTACCGTTGCAGACATCGCTTCCCGTGACTCCGGATGAGATCCCGTGTCCAAGGCCTCAGGTCGGTCGGCCCGGACGATTTGCGCTCTCTAGGACGGGACTTGCGCGAGGCGGGTTCATTCGTCCCGGAAATTCCCCAGCGTGCGGAAACGGGCGACCTGCTGTGGAGCCTGGACCATCTGCCGCCGGGAACGTCGTCGTTCCTCGTCACCACCTCGGGGCAGGGCGAGGGATACCTCGCGGGGACACGTGCCTTCATCGGCAAGGTGCGGGCGCCGGCGCGGGTGTCGTCGATCGTGCTGGACAGCGGTGGCCACAACTTCAGCACCTGGCGGCGCGAGATCCCGCCCGCTCTGGTGTGGCTCGGCAGCCGGCTCAGCGCTTCTTGACGGTGACCGGTGGCGCGAGCGTCGCAATGGACTCCAGCTCGACCTCCGTGCGGGCGATGTCCTGGGCGTCCGCGTCGATCGAGCGGCGCAGCGCCTCGTGCAGCCCGGCCGGCGTGAGGACTCCGAGGAACCTTCCCGTCCCTTCCTCGTCGATCACCGCGATCCACCCCGCGTCGTGCTGGAGCATGGTGGCGAACGCCTGCTTGAGCGAGGCGCCCACCGGCAGCCAGGCCTCCATCCGGCGGGCTTGGTCGCGCACCGAGCCGCGGCCCTGGGCCCGTTCGGCGGAGATCCATCCGTGCAGGTTGTCCTCCGCGTCCAGGACGACGGCCCACCGGGAGCCGAGGTCGCGCGGCAGGGGGTCGTCGAGGTGGACGACCGGCGGCTGCTCCAGGTCCGCCGACTCGATGGGTGTGACGGACAGCCGCTTGAGCCCGCGGTCGGCGCCGACGAAGTCGGCCACGTACGGGGTGGCCGGGGCGCCGAGGACGGCGGCGGGCGCGTCGAACTGCTCGATCCTGCCCTGGCCGTAGACGGCGATGCGGTCCCCGAGACGCACGGCCTCCTCGATGTCGTGGGTGACGAAGAGGACCGTCTTGCGGACCTGGGACTGGAGCTTCAGGAACTCGTTCTGCAGATGGCCCCGCACGACCGGGTCGACCGCGCCGAAGGGTTCGTCCATCAGCAGCACGGGCGGATCGGCCGCCAGCGCCCTGGCCACACCCACGCGCTGACGCTGGCCGCCGGAGAGCTGCTCGGGGTAACGGTCGCCGTACACGGACGGGTCGAGGCCCACCAGGTCGAGAAGCTCGGCGGCCCGCTCACGGCTCTTGGAACGCTTGACGCCGAGGAGGTGGGGCACGGTCGCGGTGTTCTCCAGGACCGTCTTGTGCGGAAAGAGGCCGACCTGCTGGATCACATAGCCGATGCGACGGCGCAGTTCGACCGGGTCGGCGTCCGCGATGTCCCGGCCGTCTACGGAGATCCGGCCGCTGCTCGGCTCGATGAGGCGGTTGACCATCTTCATCGTGGTGGTCTTGCCGCAGCCGGACGGTCCGACGAGCGTGACCAGTTCACCCTCGGCGACCTCGAAGGAGAGGTCGTCCACGGCCGTGGTGCCGTCCGGGTACCGCTTGGTGACGTGCTCGAATCGGATCATGGCTCCCCATTGTGACGGGTGTTGTGTGAAAGCCATGTTGCTGCAATGTGGCGGTCCTGGGGGATTGTCAGTGGTCAGGGATAGGGTCGCCAGACGTACGTTCGGTGTTCATCGGGGAGGTGGGGGTGGATGGGTCCGGAGTGGAAGGGCACGGAGCAGGCCGCGCAGAGCTGTCTCGCGGCGAACGACTGGATCTGCGGCGAATATCTCCGCACCCGCGGCCAGGAGTTGACCGAGGCGACTCTCCAGCATGTCTGGATCACCGTCGCGTCGGTGCTGATCGGACTGGCCGTCGCCTTCCCGCTGGCGCTCCTCGCCCGCAGCCGGCCGCGGTTCGCCGGCCCCGTGCTGGGGCTCACCACCCTGCTCTACACGATCCCCTCGCTGGCCATGTTCTCGCTGCTGCTGCCGTTCTTCGGACTGTCCGCCGCGCTGGTGGTGACCGGGCTCGTGCTCTACTCCCTCACCATCCTCGTGCGGAACATCATGGCGGGGCTCGACGCGGTCCCCGCCGAGGCGCGTGAGGCCGCCCGCGGCATGGGATACGGCCCGGTCAGGATGTTGTGGGAGGTGGAGCTGCCGCTCGCACTCCCTGCGTTGATGGCAGGGATACGGATCGCGACCGTGTCGACGATCGCCCTGACCACGGTGGGCGCGCTGGTCGGCAAGGGCGGCCTCGGCAATCTGATCGACGACGGCGTGCAGACGACCTTCAAGGCGCAGGTGCTGGCCGCGTCCGTGCTGTGCGTGCTGCTGGCGGCCGTGGCCGACCTGCTGCTGCTCGGCGCCCAGCGGCTCCTCACGCCCTGGACCCGCATACGGACGGCGGAGGTGAAGGTCTGATGGGCGTGGTCACCGGCGCGTGGACCTGGCTCACCACCGGTTCCAACTGGTCGGGGGAGAGCGGCGCCTGGCACCGGCTCGGCGAGCATCTCTATGTCAGCGGGGTCGCCCTCGCGCTCGCCTGTGTGATCGCCCTGCCGATCGCCCTGTGGCTCGGGCACATCGGCAAGGGCGGGGCCCTCGCGGTCAACATCTCCAACGCGGGCCGGGCCGTCCCCGTCTTCGCCGTGCTCGCCCTCTTCATGCTCACACCGCTGCGCAGCGCCGGATACGTGCCGACGATCATCGCGTTGGTGCTGTTCGCCGTACCGCCGCTGCTGACGAACGCGTACGTGGGCATGCGGGAGGTCGACCGGGCGGTCGTGGAGGCCGCGCGGGGGATGGGCATGTCGGGCGGCCAGCTCTTCGTGCGGGTCGAGCTGCCCCTCGCCTATCCGATGCTGATGACCGGGCTGCGGTCCGCCGCCGTCCAGGTGGTGGCCACGGCCACCATCGCCTCGATGGTCGGCCAGGGCGGGCTGGGCCGCATCATCACCGCCGGATTCAACACCTACGACACCCCGCAGGTGGTCGCGGGCGCGCTGCTCGCGGCGCTGCTGGCGCTGCTCGTGGAAGGGGTGCTGGTGGCCGCCGACCGGCTGCTGAGCCCTTTGCGCAAGTCCGTGCCGTCGTCGGCCTGACGGCCATGCGCGGAACCCTCGTACGACGCTTTTGATGTCGCAGTGGACGGAGAACCTGATGAGCAAGACCTCCCGCATCGCGGGTGCGGTACTCGGCGTGGTGGCCCTGACGGGTTCTCTTGCCGCGTGCGGCGGTGAATCCCTCGAACAGGAGAGGGGCAGCGCTTCGTCCGGAAGCGGCTCCGGTGAGAAAGGCACGCTCGTCGTCGGGGCGGCCGCCTTCACCGAGTCCAAAGTGCTCGCCGAGCTCTATGCGCAGGTGCTCGGCGACGCCGGGTACAAGACGTCCATCACCACGGTGAAGAACCGCGAGCTGTACGAACCTTCGCTGGAGAAGGGCGAGATAGACGTCGTGCCGGAATACGCCGCGACCCTCGCCGAATTTCTGAACGCGAAGGCGAACGGGCCGAAGGCGCCGGAGGAGAAGCCCGTCGCCTCCGGTGATGTGACGTCGACCGTCGAGGCGCTCACCGGACTCGCGGAGGCGGTGGGGCTGAAGGTGCTGCCGGCCGGAGAGGCCGTCGACCAGAACGCCTTCGCCGTCTCGAAGGAATTCGCCGAGAAGAACAAGCTCAAGACCCTTTCCGATCTCGGCAGGTCGAAGCTGAAGGTGAAGATCGCGGCGGGCGACGAGTGCGAGGTGCGGCCGTTCTGCGCACCGGGCCTCAAGAAGACCTACGGCATCGACGTGGCGGGCATCGACCCGAAGGGGGTCGGGACCCCGCAGGCCAAGCAGGCGGTCAAGGACGGCGAGGACCAGGTGGTGCTCACCTCCACGACCGACGGCACGCTGGCGAGCTACGACCTGGTGGTCCTCGAGGACGACAAGAAGCTCCAGAACGCGGACAACGTCCTCCCGGTGGTCAATGCGAAGGATGCCGGAAGCAAGGAGATTGCCGATGCCCTCGCCAAGCTGACCAAGGTGCTGACCACAGAGGATCTCGCCGAGTTGAACCGCAAGGTGGACGCGGAACGCGCCAAGCCCAAGGATGTCGCGAAGGCCTATCTTCAGTCCGAGGGGCTGCTCAAGAAGTAGTCGCGGGCCGGCCCGGCGTTCTCGACCAGAGATTTGCCGGGCCGACACCCCATTCGGCTTCTACGCACGGTAAATTTCTGGCCATGCCACGAGGACGCCACCGCCATTCCCCGCCCCTGCACAAGCTGCTGCCGCCGTCCGCAGTCGCCGGAGCGGCAGTTCTGTGCGCCTCCGGCGCGTGGTTCGTCGGAAATGCCGTCGTGCTGCGCGCCCTGGTCGCCGCCGCCGCGGCGGCCGCCGTCACCGGTGCCGTCCTCATGCGCAGTTGGGACCGCGGCGCCGGGCGCAGGGTCGCGGAGCTGACGCGCGGCCGCGCCGGCGACCAGTGGAAGGCCGAGGAGCGCATAGCCGAGCTCGAGGCGGACGTCGAGGAATCCCGCGAGCTGCGCCTCAAGCTGGACGCCAAGCTGCGCACCAAGCGGGTCGAACTCGCCGCGTTGCGCAACGAACACGCGGCGCTGCTGCGCCGGTACGCGAACGCGGAGACGGAGCGGGCCAGCGCGCTGGAGGGCCGCAGGCAGCTCGCGATCGAGGCGGCCGCCCCGGCGAAGGAGCTGCCGCCCGCCGGGTCCACGCCCACGCCGGGAACGTACCTGCGCGCCGCGAAGGCACTGGAGGATCTGTCGCGCAACGCCGCGGCGCAGGAAGCCCGGCGCACCGTGGAAGAAGCCCGCCGCAGGGACCTCGCGGAGCGGGCCCAGGAGGCGGACGAGCCGCAGGGGAAGCACGCGGCAGGCGCCGGGACCGAGCGGCACGTGCGTCCGCCGTCCGCCCTCCCCGCTCGTCGTCCCGTTCCGGCGGCTGCCGCGATCGTCCCCTACGGCCCGCAGCGTTCCCGTGTGAAGCGGCCCGAGGGCGGCTTCGACTTCTTCGGCACGGGCAACGGGGCCACCGGCACTGGTGGTGGCGACAAGGGCGCCGCGGGCAACGGCAACTCCGGCGCAGGCGCTGCCGCGGGCAACGGCGCCCAGGCCGTCGACGGCGCCGCGCTGAGGGCGATCGAGGCGCCCGGCACGCAGAGGGCCATCGAGGCCGTCGCGCACGAGGATCTCGCCGACGTGGTGGGCGAGGAGGCGCTCGCGGCGCAGCGCACCGACGGCCACCGCGGGGTCGGCAAGGTCATCGATCTGACCGCACACGACGAGACGGAACAGCTGGACGTCGCGGAGCTGCGCAGCGCGATCTCGTAGGGGTCGCGGGACCGCCCGGCCACCCGTCCGCCGGTCCACCGGTCTGTGGGGTCCGCCCGTCTGCCGGTCGGCTGCCGGTCAGCGGCCGGCACGGCTCGACCGCTCGGCGGTTACTTGTCGATGTCGCCGACGACGAAGAACAGTGATCCCAGGATCGCGACCATGTCGGCGACCAGCGTCCCCGGCAGCAGCACGGCGAGCGCCTGGATGTTGTTGTACGAGGCCGAGCGCAGCTTGAGGCGGTACGGGGTCTTGTCGCCCTTGGAGACCAGGTAGTAGCCGTTGATGCCGAGCGGGTTCTCGGTCCAGGCGTAGGTGTGGCCCTCCGGTGCCTTCAGGACCTTCGGCAGCCGCTGGTTGATCGGCCCCGGCGGCAGGTCCGCGATCCGGTCGAGGCAGGCGTCCGCGAGATCCAGCGCGTTGTGCGTCTGCTCGAGAAGAACCTCGAACCGTGCCAGGCAGTCGCCTTCCTGCCGGGTGACCACCTTCAGGGTGTCCTGCAGCTCGGCGTAGGCCAGGTACGGCTCGTCGCGCCGCAGGTCGAAGTCGACGCCGGAGGCCCTGGCGATGGGGCCGCTCACTCCGTAGGCGTGCACTGACTCCGCCGAGAGCGCGCCGACGCCACGGGTCCGGCCGCGGAAGATCTCGTTGCCGAGGACCAGCCGGTCGTACACGTCCATCCGTGAGCGCACGTCGGCGACCGCGTGCCGGGCCCGGCCGAGCCAGCCGGCCGGGAGGTCCTCCTTGAGGCCCCCGACCCGGTTGAACATGTAGTGCATCCGGCCGCCGGAGATCTCCTCCATCACCGTCTGCAGCTCTTCGCGCTCGCGGAAGGCGTAAAAGACGGGGGTGATCCCGCCCAGTTCCAGGGGATAGGAGCCGAGGAACATCAGGTGGTTGAGCACCCGGTTGAGCTCGGCCAGGAGCGTACGGCACCAGACCGCGCGCTCCGGGACCTCCATGCCGAGCATCCGCTCGACGGCCATGACGACGCCGAGCTCGTTGGAGAACGCGGACAGCCAGTCGTGCCGGTTGGCCAGCACCACGATCTGCCGGTAGTCGCGTGCCTCGAAGAGCTTCTCTGCGCCGCGGTGCATGTAGCCGACGATCGGCTCGGCGTGCTGGATCCGCTCACCGTCCAGTACGAGGCGCAGACGGAGGACGCCGTGCGTCGAAGGGTGCTGCGGCCCGATGTTGAGCACCATGTCGGTGCTTTCCGCCGCGCCCCCGATGCCGACCGTCGTCTCCGTCATGGGGCACAGTCTCTCAGAGGTGGTCCCGCCCCCTGTATGAGCCAGGTGAAGTCGCCCAGCCCGCCTCTGGCGGTCAGCTCCGCGGCCTCTCCGGCCCGGGACAGGGCGCGGACGTACCCGGCGGGGTCGAAGGACGCCATGGCGAGCGGCGGCCGCTCGCCAACCACGCCGAGCCGCCGCAGCGCCTCCCGCTGCGGGACGAGTTCGACGCGGTCCCCGGAACCCGCGGGCGCGGAACCCACAGCTGCCGCCGCGACGGCGTCCAGCGCCACATGGGCCGTGATGTCGCAGCTTCCGTCCGGGACCGGGCGCACCTCGCGTCCTTCGCGAAAGCCCGTCAGTGTCCCGAAGGGTGGTCGTGCCTCCCTCGTGTGCGCGTAATCCACTGCGACCGCCAGCCCTGCCTCCAGCCCGGCCGCCACCGCCGTCCACGCCTCGTCCCGGGGCCGGCCGATCTCCGCCCGCGCCCCCGGCTCCGCCAGCGGCCACCAGCGGGCGAGCCACTCGGCGTCCGCCCCTGTGACCTCCTCGCCGAGGCGCTCCTCGCCGTCCTCGCGCACGAGCACACGGCGGACGACACCGTCCGCGTCCATCTCCGCGACGTCGACGGGCACGTTGTCGAGCCACTCGTTCGCGAACAGCAGCCCACTCGCGGCCCGAGGCGCCTCGGCGGTCCATGCGATACGCGGGTCGAGCCCGGCGGGGACGCCGAGCAAGCAGGCCGTGATCGAGTTGAGGTAGGAAGCGGCGCACTTGGACGCCGAGTTGGAGCCCTGACCGGTGATCGGGTCGTTGGC
>NZ_JBEXRZ010000063.1:0-36811 GCF_040613325.1 Streptomyces sp. NPDC006283
GCTTCTCGTGAGCGGCGCACCGGGCGTCTTCGTCGACCAGGAGCGTGCGGGCGTTACGGGAGGCGCGCGACGCCGCCCCACTCGATCCATTCGTCGGTCTGCTGCACCGGCGCGAGGTCGTTGTCCGGACGCCAGGTCGAGACCTCGACCAGGCCCGGCTCGAGGATCTCCAAACCGTCCAGGTAGCCGGCGACCTCGTGTTCCTCGCGCACCCGTCCCCAGTGGTTGTCCGTCGCCTCGGCCATGAAGTCGGTGACGAACTTGCGGATCTCGGGCCGGTCGCTGACCAGCTGACAGACCACCAGGAAGCTGCCGGGCACGAGCCGTTCGGCGACACGACGAACGAGTGCGGCCGGGTCGTCCTCGTCCGGAATGCAGTGCATCACCGATACGAAGAGAGCGGCAACCGGCTGGCTGAAATCGATCAGCCGCTGAGTCTCCTCGTGGCCGAAGATGCCGTCGGTGTCGCGCATGTCGGCCTGGATGACCGTGGTGCGGTCGTTCTCGTCGAGCAGAGCGCGGCCGTGCGCGAGCACGATCGGGTCGTTGTCGACGTAGACGACCCTGGACTCGGGATCGACCGCCTGCGCGACCTGGTGGACGTTGTCCTGGGTCGGCAGACCGGAGCCGTGGTCGATGAACTGGCGGATCCCGTACTCGCTCGCCAGCAGACGCACCACGCGCCGCAGGAAGCGGCGGTTGTTGACCGCGAGAGTCTTGGTGCTCGGGACCTGCTTCAGCAGCTCCTCACAGGCGTCGCGGTCCGACTGGTAGTTGTCGTCGCCCCCCAGGAAGTAGTCGTACATACGCGCCACGCTGGGCACTTTGGTGTCGATGGCGTCGGGGCGCCACGAGCTCTGCATCCAGTCCTCACCCGCGTCGATGGAGATCCGGTCAGTGGGAGCAACATGCTAGGGAGAGCCGGGTCGGCGGTACAGGTGATCGGCCGGCGGAGCCTGCTGACACGTCGGCTTTCGGCCATGGCGCGGCGTCCCAACTTCCCCTTACTCCCCATGGGTTGCAGATGATCAGAGCGCGCCCCAGGAGTGGGCCCGCGTGCGCAGATGGTCATGCACGAGGGCCAGCGGAGGGTGGACGAGCGCACCCGTGCGAGTGGCCAGGTACAGCGTGTTGAGCGGGGGAGCGGCGGGCTCGTGGAGCAGTTCGACCGAGCCCGCGGAGAGGGCGGACTCGGCGAGGTAGCGGGGCAGCGCGCTCACGCCCGCACCGGCGATCACGGCGGCGAGCACCGCCCGCAGGTCGGGGACGATCACGGAGACGGTGTTCGGCGGACGGCGGCCGAATTCGCTCAGCCAGTAGCGGCGCACGATCGGCAGATCGTCCGCGTAACCGACCAGGGGGAGATGGGCGAGGGCGTCCACGGGGTCGTCGGCCAGCCGGGCGGTGTCGACGCTGCGGGCGAGGTTCGGCGGTCCCACGAGGACGAACTCCTCGTCGACGAGCACGGTCGCCGCGATGTCCTGCTGTGTGGGCCGTATGGCGGACACGACCAGGTCCACCCGCCCGGCGGAGAGCTCACGGAGCAGCTCCCCGGCGAGGCCCAGCGTCACATGGATCCGCAGCCCCCGGGTGGTCAGCGGAGAGAGCGTGGGAAGCACGCGCATCGCGATCAGCTCGCCCGGCCCCGCGATCCGTACGGTCCCCACGTGGGCCGGTCCCGCTCCCGACGGAGACAGGGCCGCCCGCAGCTCGTCGAGGTGGGTACCGACGCGCGCGGCCAGGTCGGCGGCGTGGGCCGTCGGGGTGACGCCCCTCCTGGAACGGACGAAGAGCTGCTCGCCCAGCTGTTCCTCGAGCCGGGCCAGCTGGCCACTGACGGCGGGCTGGGTGAGGCCCAGCCGGTCGGCGGCGGCGGACACCGACCCGCAGCGGTAGATCTCCACGAAGGTCGCCAGCAGATCCAGTCCCGGCACGCAACACCCATTCCATAAGGGAACTTATGACGCTCATGATGCCCGGGGATGGGAGGCGGTCAAAACTGGCGTTGTCCGCATCGAAAGCGAACACCTCACGCGAAGTTAGGACCACTCCATGTCCAAGATCCTCATGGTCGTCTCCGGCGCCGACAGCCTGACGCTGTCCGACGGCACGGTTCATCCCACCGGCTACTGGGCCGAGGAAGTCGCGGCGTCGCACGAGGTGCTGCGCGCGGCGGGCCACGACGTGACCATCGCGACGCCGGGCGGAGTCCGTCCGACGGTGGACCCGATCAGCCTCGACGAGCGCGGTGGTGTCGAGGACGCCGACGCCAGGCGTTTCCGTGCGTACCTGGAGACGATCGACGCCGACCTCGCCGCGCCGGCCGACCTCGCCGACGCGTCCGCCGGCGACTACGACGCGGTGTACATCCCCGGCGGCCACGCGCCGATGGCCGACCTCGCCGTGAACGCGGACCTCGGCCGGCTGCTGCAGGAGGCCCACGGCCGCGGCACGATCGTCGCGGCGCTCTGCCACGGCCCCTCGGCCCTGCTCAGCGCCGTCGGACAGGACGGCGCCTTCGTCTTCGACGGGCGCCGGCTGACCGTGTTCAGCAATGAGGAGGAGCAGCAGGGCGGCCTCGGGGACAAGACGCCCTACCTCGTCGAGTCGCGGCTGCGCGAGCTCGGCGCGGTCGTCGACCCGGGCCCGGCGTGGGGGAGCAAGGTGGTCGTGGACGGCAACCTCATCACCGGCCAGAACCCGCAGTCGAGCGCGGACACCGCCCGACGCGTGGTGGAGGCGCTGGAATCCCGCTGACGATCACGGGACAGGGCCCGGCCGGGCCCTGTCCCGTCACTCTCCCGACTCCTGGAGTCGTGGCTCCGTCTTGGCCGGTGCGGGGGACGCCGCGAACGAGAACGAGTGTCCGGCCGGATCGGAGTAGACGCGTTCCTCGTGCGGTCCGCCCCGGTGGCTGCTGTCGACCGGCCGGGCCCCGAGCCCGACCGCCTCGCGCTCCGCCGCGTCCAGATCGTCGCGGGCGACCAGGATGCGCAGGTGCGCCTGTTGAGAGTCCTCCGGTCGCGGCCAGCTGGGCGGCGCGTACCCGTGATCGCGGCGCATCGCCAGATGCACGCCGCTGTGCCCGGTCACCTCCACGAAGTCGGGATCGCTGCCGACGCGTACCTCCGCGCCGAGCAACCCGGCGTAGAACTCGGCCAGTTCCATGGGTTCGGCGGCGTCGAGGACAAGGACGCTGGTCTTCTGAACGGTCATGCAGTCCAGCTACCCCCGGCCGCACCGGCCATACGGAGCCGGGCCGGCCGGCCCCTGACAGGGGTGGTTACAAACGCCGTCGGCGGGGAACTCGTGTCGTCGTGCTCACGCACGGTCACCACCGCGTTCGCTCCCCGGCCTCCGGGGGAGGAACATGGAAGCCGCACCCGCGTGAATCGCCCCCTACCGCCGGACGTGGTGATGAACGAGAAGACCCCGGCCCAGACCGTCGGCGCCGCATCGTCCGCCGCGGTGTTCGGCGCGCCGTGCTGGGTCAGCCTCATGGCCCGTGACCTCCAGGAAGCCCAGAACTTCTACGGCGCCGTGCTCGGCTGGCGGTTCCGCAGAGGCAGACTGGGCGACCAGTTCAGAGTCGCCGTCGTCGACGGAGCGCCGGTCGCCGGCATCGGTTCCCTGGCGCCCGCACTGACGGTCGCCGTCGCCTGGACGCCCTATTTCGCCGTCGAGGACGCCGACAGGACGGCGGGCCGCATCAGGGAGCGCAGCGGCACCGTGGCGGTGGGGCCGCTGGCCCTGGCCATGGGACGCGGTGTACTGGCGGCCGACCGCGACGGCGCGGTCTTCGGGCTCTGGGAGGGCGAGCTCATGCGCGACTGGCCGGCGTGGCGCGACAAGGCACCCGCGTGGATCCGCCTGCTGGCCAAGGACGCCTTCGAATCGGCGATCTTCTACGGCGAGGTGCTCGAGTGGGCGTCCGGCCGCGCGGGCTGCTGCGACGTGAGCTACCTGGAGGGCGCGGTCGTACTGCACCGTGAGGGACGGGTGCTCGCCAGGCTCACCTCGGGCGCCGACGGCACGGCGGCCAATCCACTGCTGCATCCGCGCTGGCACGTGCACTTCGCCGTCAAGGACCTTCAGGAGACGATGCGGACGGCCGACCGGCACGGCGGCACCGTCCTCGGCGAGCGCTCCACCTCGCACGGCGCGGAGGCCACCCTGCGGGATCCCGACGGCGCCATCTTCACCGTGACCGCCACCGACAACGCCGTACCGGAGTAGCCACCGGAAGGATCTTCGCCCATGGAACGCGCCGCTGTGTTCGATGTCGACGGCACGCTGGCCGACACCAACCACCTGCACGTCACCGCTTGGTGGGAGGCCTTCCGCCAGGCCGGACACCGCGTGCCCATGCACCACATCCACCGCTCCGTCGGGCTGGCGGGCCATGACCTCATCGCTCATCTGCTGGGGGACGACCGCGACACGGACCAGGACGGCACGATCAAGGCCGCGCACCAGGCCCTGTACGCCACGTACTCCGACCGTCTGCCCGCCTTCGACCGGGCAGGGGATCTGCTGCGCGCCCTGGCGGGCGACGGGTGGACGGTGGTGCTGGCCACGTCGGCGGGCGGCCCCGAGCTCGCGGCGCTCAGGAAGGCGATCGACGCCGACGACGCCATCAGCGCGACCGCGAGCTCGGACGACGTGGACCAGGGGAAACCGGCCCCCGAACCCGTGGAGCACGCTCTCGAGCTCGCCGGTGTCCCCGCCGGTAACGCCCTGTTCGTCGGCGACACGGTGTGGGACATGCAGGCGGCCTCGCGGGCGGGGGTGCGCTGCGTGGGACTGCTGTGCGGCGGCATTCCGCGTACGGCTCTGGAGGCCGCGGGGGCGGCGGCTGTCTACGACGACCCCGCGGATCTGCTTGCCGGGCTCGCCACCAGCCCGTTCGCCGAGCCCCTCCTGCCGTAGCGGGGCCCGCGAGGCGGTGGGCGCGGCTCAGTGCGCCAGGTGCCCGACGAGCGGGGGAGTCGGCTCGCCCGATCCCTTCCGCACTCCGCGCAGGAACTCCTCGACCGCCGCCGTCGCGGTGTACCGGGGCTGCCATTCCAGCTCTTCCCTCGCCCGAGCGGCGCTCATCACCGGCATACGGGTCAGCGCGTCGAACAGATGCGGAGACGCGGGCACCGCGTGCACCCTCCAGGCCGCCGACACCGCGGCGTGCACCGCCCTGCGCGGTACCCGGACCACGCGGGCCCGGAGCAGCTCGCCGAGGGTCTGCGCGTCGATCACCGGGTCGGCCGCGAGATTGAACGCGCCGCGGGCGTCGAGGAGGACCGCCATCAGATAGGCCTGCGCCGCGTCGTCCGTGTGCAGTACCTGGAAGCGCAGGCCCTCGAGGTCGGGCACGAAGGGCAGCAGCCCGGGCCTGATCAGCGGTCCGGGCAGGAACCGGCCCGCGAAGATCCGGCGCTGTTCGCTGGCTGCCCCCTCCTTGAACAGGAAGGCGGGACGCATGCGTACGACCCGTATCTCCGGGTGCTGCTGCTCGTAGGAGTCGAGCACCCGTTCCAGATAGGCCTTCTCGCGGCAGTAGGCCGCGGCCGGCCAGCCGTGGGTGGGCCACGACTCGTCGACGCCCGGGCCCGTCTTCGGTCCGGGCGCGTACGCGCCGACGGACGAGGCGTGCACGAGTACCGGCACACGGGCTGCGGCGACCGCATCGAAGAGCCTCAGTGACCCGAGGACGTTGGTCCGCCAGGTGGTGACAGGGGAGTGGGTCGGCTGGAAGCGCCAGGCGAGGTGGATCACCGCGTCGGCGTCCTCGAGATGCCGGACGAGCACCTCTTCCGCGTCCTCGCCGGCCAGATCGACGGCGGCCCAGGCCGCTCGGGAGACGGCGAGGTCCGGAACGCGGCGTGCGAGACCCAGGACCGAGGCGATCCGCGAGTCCCCGGACAGTGCCCTCATCACGCTCGTGCCGACGTTCCCGGTCGCTCCTGTGACCACGACCCGCAGGCCTGTCTTCGCGCTCATCGGCTGCTCCGGTGGGTTCCCGCGACGGTACGGCTTCTGGACCTGCCGTGGGGGCCAGGCCCAGACCGGGTCCCCGGAGCCGTTCGGCCGAAACGGATGAAATTCGCCTAAGCGGGCACCCGCTGATCAGCAACTTGCCGGGCGCCTCGAGGAGGCCGCCGGCACCGTCTGCCGAAGGAGCATGAATGCCCAGTCTGCTGGGATCGGATCGGGGATACGGCGCGCTCGTGCTCGCTCCGGGCGTGTACGTGCCGCAGGACGACACGTTCCTTCTCGCTGACGCGCTCGATCGCGAGCCCCGATTGCAACCCGGCGCGGAGGTGCTCGACGTCGGCACCGGCACCGGAGCGCTGGCCCTGGCCGCCGCCCGGCGCGGTGCCAGGGTGACCGCGATCGACAGGTCCTGGCGCGCCGTGGTCGCCACCCGGATCAACGCGGCCCTCAGCCGCCGCCGGGTGCGGGTCCTGCACGGCGACCTGCTCCGCCCGGCCGCGGGCCGCCGCTTCGACCTGATCGTGTGCAATCCGCCGTACGTCCCCGCCCCGCAGCTCCGGCCACCCCGCCGGGGCGCCGCCGTCGCGTGGGACGCCGGACACGACGGCCGGGCCGTGCTCGACCGGATCTGCGACGGCGTGGCCGAACTGCTGCGTCCGGGGGGCGTCCTGTTGCTGGTGCACTCGGCGCTGAGCGGCGTGACGCCCACCTTGCAGCGGCTGGAGCGGGCCGGGTTCGACGCCGCCGTCGACCAGCGGCAGTACGTCCCCTTCGGGCCGGTGCTGCGTTCGCGCGCGGACTGGCTGGAGCGCCGCGGGCTCATCGCTCCCGGCGAGGAGAAGGAAGAGCTGGTGGTCATCCGTGCCGAACGGACCTGAGGGAACGTCGAACGGGCCTGAGGCACGCCAGCCGAGCGGCCCCGAGGGCCGGGAGCCCCGCCGCGTGACCGTGACCAAAGAGGGACCGATGCTGATCGAGGGCCCCGTGGAGGTCGTCCTCGACGACGGGAGCACCGTGCGGTCCGACCGGTTCACCGTGGCCCTGTGCACATGCCGCCGCAGCCGTACGTATCCCTGGTGCGACACCAGCCACCGCCGACGCAGCAAGAGGTGAACGCGAATGACGAAGCCCACTCCGGGTGCGCAGGCCACCACACCCGCCGCGGGCGAACTGCCGCACGCCCGTGGCGAGCTGTCGCAGGGCGTGCTGGAGGCTTTGCGCGGCCCCGTCGGCGGCCCGCTGCCGCACCTCGACGCCGCACGGCGCGCCGATCCGCTCGGCGACGACCTGCAGCTGGCCCTCTACCTCTGCTACGAGCTGCACTACCGCGGCTTTCGCGGTGTCGAACCGGCCTGGGAGTGGGAGCCGGAACTGCTGCGGCTGCGTGCGGTGATGGAGCGGCGCTTCCTCGACGAGGTGCGCGACCGGGCCGCGGGTCACGCCGATGTGTACGACGCACTGGACGAACTGCTCGTAGAGCCCGTCGACGGCACCGGGGTCTCGTACTTCCTGAAGGACGAGGGCGAGCTGTGGCAGCTGCGAGAGTACGCCGCCCACCGCTCTCTGTACCACCTCAAGGAGGCCGACCCCCACGCCTGGGTCATCCCGCGGTTGCGGGGCAGGGCCAAAGCGGCCTTTGTGGCGGTGGAGTTCGACGAGTTCGGCGGCGGGCACGCCGAACGGGTGCACGCCCGGCTCTTCGCCGAGCTGATGACGGACCTCGGCCTCGATCCCGCATACGGGAAGTACATCGACGCCGCCGCCGCACAGATGCTCGCCAACGTCAACCTGATGTCGCTCTTCGGACTGCACCGCGTCCATCGAGGCGCTCTGGTGGGGCACTTCGCCACGGTGGAGGTCACATCGTCCCCCGGTTCGCGCCGGCTGGCCGAAGCCATGCGCCGCACCGGGGCGGGACCCGCAGCCGAGCACTTCTACGCCGAGCACGTGACGGCGGACGCGGTGCACGAGCAGATCGTGCGCAGGGACGTCATCGGCGGACTGCTGGCCGACGAGCCGGAGCTGGCGTCCGACATGGCGTTCGGCATCGCGGCCACCACGTGTCTCGAGGACCGGCTCACAGACCACCTTCTGGGCGCCTGGCGAACGGGTGCTTCGAGCCTGCGGACCCGGCTGTGAGAACGGAAGAGACGCGTGCGAGATGGGCTGTTCCGGCGTGCCGCGAGCACTCCCCATATCAACGATTACCTAGAGTAGCCAGCTGTGTGGCGGGCAGGGCCGCTCCGGTTCACAATGAGGCACCGGACGGACGTCGCTCCGCCGTGTGCAGGGGGCCGCAGAAACCGGGAGACCACAATGCTGATGCCCGACACGAGTGTGATCACCAGGCTGATTGCCCGCTACCGGGCGCAGGAACATTACGTCCTCTCCGCTCCCCACGACGACTCCGCCCGGAGGCGGTTCGAGGACACGGCCTACACACTGTGCGTGCTGATGTGCGAGCGCACGGCACGCGAAGCCGTGCTCGCGGCCGAGCACTACGTACACCGTCGTCTCCGGCCCGCCGCGACGACCGTGGGCGAAGGTGCGGCGGCGGCCGGCGGGCGCTGACCCCGTTTCCGTGCACATCGATACACCGATTCACGGAGTCCGGGTGGGGACGGGGAAGGACGAATGTGCCTGAGGTTCGGACATGGCTACGCGAGCCGGTGGCCGGCATCGTCCGCCGGCACAA
The DNA here is from genome assembly GCF_040613325.1 of Streptomyces sp. NPDC006283. Lineage (NCBI taxonomy): Bacteria > Bacillati > Actinomycetota > Actinomycetes > Kitasatosporales > Streptomycetaceae > Streptomyces > Streptomyces sp. NPDC006283. The sequence continues at coordinate 8,684 of NZ_JBEXRZ010000063.1, forward strand.
CGAGCCGGCGGTGGTGCAGACCTTCCGATCCACCGCGGCGGCGACCATCTCCTACGTGGTCGCCCTGCACCTGATCGACAGCCCCGCACCCCCGCTCACCGCGCCCCTGACCGCGCTCCTCGTCGTCCAGGTCACCCTTTACTCGACCCTGACGACCGGTGTGCGCCGGGTCAACTCCGTGGTCGTCGGCGTGCTCATCGCCATCGGATTCAGCGCGCTCGTCGGGCTGAGCTGGTGGAGCCTCGGACTGATCATCCTGGCCTCCCTGGTCATCGGAAGATTCGTGCGCGTCGACGAGTTCGTCCCCGAGGTCGCGATCAGCGCCATGCTCGTCCTCGGCGTGACCCAGGTGACCGACACCGCCTGGGACCGGGTCCTCGAAACGCTCATCGGCGCTGTCGTGGGGCTGCTGTTCAACGTCCTGTTCGTGCCGCCGGTCTGGGTCGAGGCCGCGGGGGAGTCGATCGAGGACCTCGGGCGCCGAATGCGGCGCCTGCTGCTGCGGATCGGCGAGGAGCTGACGAGCCCCACCCCGGTCGAGCGGGCGGCCGCCCGGCTGCACGAGGCCCGCAGACTCGACAACGACATCGCCGACGTCGACGCCGCCCTGCGCCAGGCCGAGGACAGCCTCCGGTTCAATCCGCGCGTCAAGGAAGGGCTGTTGCACCGCATCGTGCTGCGCACCGGCCTCGACACGCTCGAGATCTGCGCCGTCGTCCTGCGCGTACTCGCCCGCACCATCACCGACCTCGCCAAGGAACGCAGGGAGGAGGACCTGTTCAGCCACGAGGTCGGCGTCGCGCTCGAGGAACTGCTGGCCCACGTCGCCGACACATTGGTGAGCTTCGCCGTTCTCGTCACCACACAGACCAGCGAGAGCGCCGACGCCGCGGAGGAACGGCTCACGGGGGAGCTCGCCGCCGCCCGCACCAGCCGCGACAAGGCCGCAGACCTGCTGCTCCGGGACGTCCAGCGCCTGCCGCGCCACTGGCAGCTGCACGGCGCGCTGCTCACCGAGGTCGACCGGATCCTCGACGAACTCGACATGGACCACCGGTCGCGGCGCCTCATGGAGGAACTGGACCGTCATACACGGGAACGGCGTGAGAAGCGCCCGCGGTTGTCCGCGCTCCGCGACTGGCTCTGGGGCCGGACCCCGCGTCGAGGGAGCCCCGTCCGCTGAAACCGGCCAGTCAGGAGGAACGTATGAGTCACACCTCGGACGCCGAGACGGGAACCATCACCACCAAGGTTCCGGCGCGACTTGACCGGCTCCCCTGGTCGCGCTGGCACTGGATGATCGTCATCGGCCTGGGCACCGTGTGGATCCTCGACGGTCTCGAGGTGACCGTCGTCGGCAACATCGCCAGTCGGCTCTCCGAGGAGGGAAGCGGGCTGCCGATCACGGATGCCCAGGTGACGGGCACGGCTGCCGCGCTCTACGTGGCGGGCGCCTGCTCCGGAGCCCTGTTCTTCGGCCGGCTCACGGACCGGTACGGCCGAAAGAAACTGTTCCTCATCACGCTCGCCGTCTATCTCGGCGCGACCGCGCTGACGGCGGTCTCCTTCTCGGTCTGGTGGTTCTTCCTCTTCCGCTTCCTCACCGGCTTCGGCATCGGCGGCGAGTACGCGGCCATCAACTCGGCGATCGACGAACTGATCCCCAGCAAGTACCGGGGCCGGGTCGACCTCATCATCAACGGCAGTTACTGGCTCGGAGCCATGGGTGGTGCCCTGCTCTCCGTCGTGGCCCTGAACACCGACATCTTCGCGATCAACATCGGCTGGCGGCTGACGTTCGCCCTCGGAGTCGTCCTCGGCCTGGTGATCCTGCTGGTGCGGCGGCACGTCCCGGAGAGCCCGCGCTGGATGTTCATCCACGCCCGCGCGGAGGGCGCCGAACGACTCGTCGACGACGTGGAGCGCCAGATCGAGGAGGAGAAGGGAGAACGGCTGCCGGAGCCGGAGACCGCGATCACCATCCATCAGCGGCGCAGCATCGGATTCATCGAGATCGGGCGGACCCTGTTCCGCGCCTACCCCAAACGCGCCACGCTCGGCTTCTCCCTCTTCATCGGACAGGCGTTCCTCTACAACGCGATCACCTTCGGCTTCGGCTCGATCCTGGTGAGGTTCTTCGGCGTGTCCAGTGGGAGCACGGGCTACTTCTTCGCCGTCATCGCCTTCGGCAACTTCCTCGGACCGCTCCTCCTCGGCCGCCTCTTCGACACCGTGGGACGCAGGCCGATGATCGCCGGCACGTACATCCTGTCCGGGCTGCTGCTCTTCGGGACCGCGTGGCTGTTCGGCGCCGGCGTGCTGAACGCCACGACAATGACCCTGTGCTGGTGTGTGGTGCTCTTCTTCGCCTCGGCGGGGGCCAGCTCCGCCTATCTCACCGTCAGCGAGATCTTCCCCATGGAGACCCGTGCCATGGCGATCGCGTTCTTCTACGCCATCGGCACCGCGGCCGGCGGCATCTCCGGGCCCCTGCTCTTCGCCGAACTGACGGCCAGCGGCGTCGTCTCCGACGCCGTGCTGGCATTCTGCGTCGGAGCGGGGCTGATGGTCGCGGCCGGGGTCGTGGCGGTCTTCTTCGCCGTGGCCGCGGAACGCAAATCTCTCGAGGACATCGCCACGCCGCTGTCCGTCGCCCCGGCGAAGAGCCACGCCACCCCTGGCGCCTCGGCGGGGTGACCGGGACACCGGACGCGTGCCGTCGGCCGAGCCCCGGAGGTGTCGGCCGACGGCATGCGCCCGGTGAGCCCGGTCCGGCGTGGTCACTTCAAGGGCTGCTGCCGCTTCAGTCCGTGGCCCCGGCTGCGCACGATCTCCTCGGCGACCGCGCTCAGCTTGCGGTTCGACCGCTGCGAGAAGCGTCGCAGAAGATCGAAGGCCTCCGCGGGGCCGCAGCCGAGCGCGTGCATCAGGATGCCGCTCGCCTGGTCGATGACGGCGCGGGAGTCGAGCGCGGTCTCGAGCTGGTTCACCTGGGCGAGAGCCGCCCGGTAGAAGTGGTCACGGACCAGCCCCTGGGCGAACTGCTCGCCGAGCACGATCACCGGGTGGTGGGCCAGGTGCGCGAAGGTGCCGGGGTGGAAGCTGTAGAGACTGAGCGTCATCTCCACGTCGCCACGGCGGAAGGGCATGGTGACGCTGGAACGGATGCCCGAGTCGAGGGCCGCCGCGCGGTACTCGGGCCAGCGCTCCTCGCCGAGAAGGTCGGCGGCGGCGACGGGTTCGCCCGAATTCAGGGCGCTGGACGTGGGGCCATCACCCGAGTCGAGCTCGACAGAGATCAGCGCGGTCAGGTCGGGATGGGTGGCGGCGGCGCGGCGCTCGGACGTGCCGTCGGTGACTGTCGTGGCGGCGCCGCAGCACGTGTCCACACAGCGCATCGCCGCTTCCGTGAAGTCCGACAGGTCGCGTGCCGTGGCGGCGGGTTCCATGCTGAGATCCGGCGGGGGCAACATGCGGTCGTCCTCCTTCGCACAGGCGGTTGCCCGGCCCCCGCCGCGGCAAACCCCCTGGCCGGAGGCAGTGACCCGGCAGTACCGCCGCACCGCGGCCGCCGGGTCGGATAGGTTCTCTCGTATGGCGCAGACGGATGAGTTCGGCGACGATCTTGAGGACTTCGTCCGCCGGGTGGGCGAACTGAGGGCCGCGCGGGGGCTGCCCACCGACGAGCAGCAGACGCTGCTGGACGCCGCGCTCTTCGAACTCCAGCACGTCGCGGAGACACTCTGGCCGAAGTACGAGCGGCTCGCCACCCAGGGCCCGGCACGGGCCTCGGCCGACCGCTCCGAGCTCCAACTGCTGCGAGCCCTCTTCCAGCGGCTGCCGCTCCCTGTGGCCCTCATCGAGGGCGACACCGTCGTCCGGCGGATGAACCTCGCCGCCACGGACCTGACGGGTGTGCGGGCCGGGTACTCCGCCGGCCGCCCCTTGGCAGGACTGCTCAGACCCGGCGACCGCGCCGCACTGCGGTCGCAGGCGGCGGCCGTGGTCCGTGGCGAAGGGCCGCGCAGTCTGCGGGTGCATCTGCAGCAGCGGCCGCAAGAGGCCCTCAGGGCCACCCTCACCGCGCTGCGCCCGCCGAACGAGCCGCACCCGGCCGTACTCATGGTCCTTCAGACCGAGACGGTCCCCGACGAGAGCGGTGAGGCCTCCTCCGGCAGGGCGGCCGGCCCCGCGTCCGGCCATCCGCGGAGCGCACCGCCCCATCTGCGCCGTGTCGCCGCTCCCGATCTTGCCGAAGCCGCCGGGCACGCGGCCCAGATGGACCTCCTCGACAACATGACGAGGGTCCTGCTCGGCACCCCGCCCGACGACCCGGAAACGGCGCTCGGCGCGGCCGCGGAAGTCCTCGCCGGTCACGGCGCCGACTGGGTGGTCGCCGACCTGGTCACGGACGCCGGTCTGCGGCGTGCGGCGGTCCTCGGCCCGTCCGGTGAGGAGCCGGCCGGCCTCGCGGCCAGAATCATGTCCCAGGACCCGGCGCTCTGCCCGATCGTCGTCGACAGCGCGCGGGACGGGGCGGCGGTGCTTCAGCTGCGCCCGGAGGATCTCGACTGCTTCGGCCGTGACGCGGGGGGCGACTCGGTGCTCGTACAGGCCGGTGTGACGTCGCTGCTGTGCGTCCCCGTCCGGGCGCCGGGTGAGGAAGGAGCCCCGGTGCTCGGGGTGCTGTCGTTGTTCCGCAGCGGGAGCACGCCCGCCTTCTCGATGGCCCAGGCGCGTGCCGTGGACGTCGTGTCCCGGCACGTGGCGCTGGCTATGCGGCGTCGCGCATGACCTCGTTGCGCAGCTGATCGCAGGACCGGCTGATCAGCCGGGAGACGTGCATCTGGGAGATCCCCAGGGTCTGGGCGATACTGCTCTGCGTCATGTCGCGGAAGAAGCGCATGTACAGGATGTTCTGTTCGCGCTCGGGCAGCTTGCGCAGCCCCGGCTTGACCGCCTCGCGGTCGACGAGTACGTCGATGGCGGGGTCGGCGGAGCCCAAGGTGTCGCTCAGCGAGTACCCGTCGTCGGCTCCGGGGAGCTCCGCGTCCAGGGACAGCGCGGTGAACGACTCCAGCGCCTCCAGACCGACCAGCGCGTCCTCCTCGGACACCCCGGCACGCTCAGCGATCTCCGCGACCGTGGGGGCGCGCCCCGAGATCGTCTGGGAGAGGTCCTGGCGCGCGAAGCGCACCCGGTTGCGCAGATCCTGGACCCGCCGGGGCACATGCAGGGCCCACATGTGGTCGCGGAAGTGCCGCTTGACCTCGCCCACGACCGTGGGCACCGCGAAGCTCTCGAACGCGCCGCGTGAGGGGTCGTAGCGGTCGACCGCCTTGACCAGGCCGAGGGCGGCGACCTGTTGCAGGTCCTCCAGCGACTCGCCGCGGTTGCGGAACCGTCCGGCGATCCGTTCGGCCATCGGCAGCCAGGCTGCCACGATCTCCTGGCGCATCTCCTGCCGCTCCGGGCCGTCGTCCAGCTCGGCCAGCCGCTGGAAGGCCGCCGCGGTGTCAGGAGCGTCGGAGTGAGAGTGCTTGGTGTGTGCGAACGTGGGCATGATGTCGCGACTCCCTGAAGGGTGTGGGTGCCGTGCCTGAATCGACTCACCCGAGGAAGACGGCGCGAACAGGACGTCACACGCCCGGAGCATCCGCTCCCACGGGGCGTGCCTCCTGTCCGAAGCACATTTCGCACCTGCCCGGGTCCGGACGCCGGAAACCTCTCACCCGACGGCCGGCAGCTCGATCCGGTCGTTCACCGGCACGTGGTACACGGCGAAGGCGTGCCCGATGACCGGCTGGGCGACGTTGCGCACCTTCACCCCGCCCGCGGTCATGCCGTGCTCGGTGCCGAGATGGGCGTGCCCGTGCACCGCCAGGTCGGCGCCCGTGTCGTCCACCGCCTCCGCGAGCAGATAGCTGCCCAGGAACGGAAAGATTTCCGGCGGCTCCCCGGCCAGCGTGTCGGGAACGGGGGAGAAGTGCGTGAGTGCGATGCGCACCGCGCAGCCCTGCTCCCTCAGATCGGACAGCGACCGCGCGAGGTCGGCCGCGCAGCGGCGGGTGTAGCGGACGAAGGCCTTCATCTCGGGCTCGCCGAACTCTCCCGCGCTGCGGCCCGCGAAACCGCCGCCGAAGCCCTTCGTACCGGCGATGCCGACTTTGGTGCCGGCCACGTCCAGCACCGTGCCCTCGCCCTCGAGGACGATCGCCCCCGCACGCTCCAGCACGGCCGTCACCTCGTCCGCGAGGTCGCTGTGGTAGTCGTGATTGCCGAGAACGGCGACGACCGGCACGGACAGGCCCTTGATCTCCGCGGCCACCACCTCCGCCTCCTCGACCGTGCCGTGCCGGGTCAGGTCCCCGGCGAGCAGCAGCATGTCGGCACAGTCGCCCAGCGTCTCCCAGGCGGGGCGCAACAGGCCGCGGTTGTCCGGGGCCAGATGGATGTCTCCGACGGCGGCTACGCGGATCACTCGAGCTCCTCGGGGCCTTCGGGGGCCGTGGCGCAGGCGACCGTCAGGTCGGCCCGCACCGGAAGCCCGCCAAGTTCGGTTTCTGCGATGCGCACGATCTCGTTCCTGCAGGAGGCCGTGGACACGGTGCCCCACAGGTGCACGTATCCGCCGCGCATGTCGACCTGTACACCCAGCTCGGCGATCTCCTCGTCCGCGAGCCGTTCGCGGAGACGGGCGATGCGGTATTCGGAGGCCTCAGGCTCCTTCATGGGGCACCTCCCGCGCCCGGATGACGTCCAGCCGCTCGAGCAGGTAGAGGAACGCGTCCGGCATGGGTGAGGCCGCGTGGTCACGGCGCAGCCGGTCCCAGTCGACCCGCTCGCGCAGCGCGCGGGCCACCGGCAGCAGGGCACCGAAGTCGCAGTGGTGCTCGGACAGGGCCGTGAGCCGGCTCTCCAGCAGATCAGTGGGGGCGAGCACCGGCATGTGCACCGAGTCGACCGGCAGGACCTCGGCCCGGTCGAGCATCTCCCTGGTGACCGGACGGTGGGCGAGCTCGAAGATCAGGTCGATCTCCTCGCCGTCGGCCCTCGCCTTCACCAGCCAGTCCTCCGGCGGCGAGACGACCTGGATACCGCCCTCGGTGAGGGTCCGCAGCACGCCTTGCGCGTCTTCCCGGCGCAGACAGAAGTCCGTGTCGTGCTGCAACCGGGTGGGGACCCCGTGTGCGTAGGCGGCCACGCTGCCGACCAGGGCGAACGGGTATCCCGACGCCTTCAGCAGTGCGCCCACCCGCTTCGTCGCCTGGAGGATCGCCTGCGTGTGGTCCTGCGGCAGCTCCTCGGGGCCGGTCTGTGCGGCGGGAACCCCGATCGCCGCTTCGACCGCCCCGGCGTTCCCGGCGTTCCCGGCGGACAGATGCAGAGGTCCCGGCCGGGCCGAGTCCTTGGTGTGGTTCATCGCCGGTGCTCCGTCCTGGATCCGTTCGGAGGTGTGAGGGGTGGGTGGTTCGTATACGTGAAGCCTGTGAGGACACGACACGTACCCCGTTGAGGGCAATTGATCCGTGCCGGGGGCTTCGTAGTCTGCCCGGCGAAGAGCTCGGAAGGTGCGAGGGGCGCGGCGGCGTGTGGCGGTGTGTGCGCTGGGTACCCGAACGGCCGCGGGTGGCCGCGACGGCGGCCTCGGGCAAGAGTCGACACTTCGGAACGAGCGAGTCTCGAGGAGGCGAAGGGCCATGGTCTCGGGAGCCACCAGGCGGTCGGAGCAGGAGTCCGTCGCCGGAGGTGAGCGGTTCGGCGTCGCCACCAGACAGCGGGGGGACACCGTTGTCCTCTCCCTCAGCGGCGAACTCGACCACGACACGGCCGAGCCACTCAGGAAGGCCCTCGACCAGCATGTGCGGGCCGGCGCCGCACGGATCCTCGTCGACTGCGGGGATCTGCGCTTCTGCGACTCCACGGGGCTGAACGTCCTGCTGCACGCCCGGCTGGCCGCCCAGGAGACGGACGGGCACATCGAACTCGCGGCTCTGCGGCCGCCGGTGGACCGCATGTTCGAGATCACCGGAGCGAAGGCCGTCTTCAAGGTGCACGCCGGCGTGGACGAAGCGCTGGCGGACGAGCGAACCACCTGACGGGGAGGTGGCTGATGGGCACGGGCCCCGGTGGCAAGGGGCAGACCCGCCGTCTGGCGCTGTTCGGCACCAAGGGCGTGGTGAGCCGCTGCCGCGACTTCACCGAGCAGGCGCTGGCCGACTGGGGCTGGACGGCAAACGGCCGGGGCGAGGACAACGCCCTCGTCGAGGATGTGCTGTTGCTCGTCTCCGAACTGGTCACCAACGCCTGCCTGCACGCGGGCGGCCCCGAGGAGCTGATGCTCAACCGGTCGGGCGGGCGGCTGCGGATCGAGGTGGCCGACGCGGAACCGCGACCACCCCGGCGACGGCTGCCGAACGAACTCTCCCAGCCCGGCGGCCACGGGCTGATCATCCTCGAGCGGCTCGCGCACCGCTGGGGAGCGGAGCCCCGCGGCAACGGAAAAGTGGTCTGGCTGGAGGTGCGGCTCACTCCTGCGCGGGGGCAGGCGGCGCATCGTCCATGATCCCGGTCCGCAGCTTCGCGAGGATGCGGCCGAGCAGTCGTGACACATGCATCTGGGAGATCCCCAGCCGCGCACCGATCTCCGACTGTGTCAACTCGTCGATGAAACGCAGCGAGAGGATCAGCCGGTCCCGCTCGTCGAGCAGGGCGATCAGGGGCTTGAGCGCCTCCAGGGAGTCCACGATGTCGAAGGCGGGTTCCTCCACTCCGAGGCGGCGCGAGACGGAGTTGAACGCCTCCTCGTCGTTCACCGTGGCGTCCAGGGACTGCGCCGTGTATCCGTTGGACGCGCGCTCGCCCTCGACGACCTCCTCCTCGCTGACGTGGAGGTAGTCCGACAGCTCCGCGGTCGTCGGCCGGCGCCCAAGCTGCTGTTCCAGGACGTCGAGCGCCTTGGCGAGGTCGATGCGCAGCTCCTGGAGCCTGCGTGGTACCCGCACCGACCAGCTGGAGTCACGGAAGTACCGCTTGATCTCGCCGACGACGGTGGGCAGCGCGAACGAGGCGAACTCCACCTCGCGCTCGACCTCGAACCGGTTGATCGCCTTGATCAGGCCGATCGTGCCGACCTGGACGATGTCCTCCATCGGTTCGGCCCGGTTGGCGAATCGCACAGCCGCGAACCTGACCAGGCTCAGATTGAGTTCGACCAGCGTGTTGCGGACGTAGGAGTACTCCGCTGTGCCTTCCTCGAGGACGGCCAGGCGCTCGAACAGTGTGGTCGACAGTGCGCGGGCGTCCATGGGGCTGATGGTCCGCGGATCCGGGATCTCCGGGAGGTCCTCAGGTGCGGCAACCGTGTCGCGGCGGGGCAGCGCCCGTCCCGCGGGCACGGGCTGCTGGATGTGCGCTGAGGTGGACATCAGGCTCCTTCGACGGGGCCGGGGCCGGCGCTGTCGGCTGCAGCGGGGACCGTCGGGCGAGCACTTATGTACTGATAATTCCCCTTCGGGGTGCTTTGAAGCAATTCCTGGGGGCACTGGTCCGGTATGGAACGCGCACCGGACAAACCGGGCATGCTGCAGAGCCGACGCTTCCCGCTCGAGGGAGGCCCGGGTGCGGTGGGCCGGTGCCGTGATCTCACGAGGCGGGTCCTCGACGAGTGGTTCACCCCGACCCGGCCCTCCCGCCGCGTCGCGCTCGACGACGTGCTGCTGCTGGTCTCCGAAGTCGTGACCAACGCGTGCACGCACGGTGGCACTCCGTGCGAGCTGCGGATGGACCGGGGACCCGGCCGGGTCTGGGTCCAGATCAGCGACACCAGCGCCGCCGGGCCCAGGCCGATCGGCCGCCACCGGCCCGCCCGCGCCTTCGGGCACGGCGTCTACCTGCTGGAACGTCTCTCCGCCGAGTGGGGGTGGGTGCGCCGGGGAACGGGCAAGGCCGTCTGGTTCGCCGTCTCGATCCCCGAGTGAGCGCGCCGCCGGGCAGCGCCCGCGCAGCACCCGACGCCGGGGTGTCGTGGGGATGTCCCCGTGCCACAGTGGAGACAGCCGTGGCCGACGCCGCTTGGGCGGTGGACCCACCACGGCGCCGCATGTCACGACAGCGCGAGGTCTGCGATGGACGCGTCCGCCCCTACGCCCGGCCCGCCAACGGGCCGGCCTCCCGCGGAGCTGAGCGAGGAGGGACTGAGGAAGCTGCTGGCCGGCCTCACCGCCGTACGGGACGGCGACCTCTCGGTCCGGCTGCCCTACGACGCCGGTCTCCTCGGTGAGATCGCCGCCATCTACAACGGCATGGTGGAACAGCTCTCCCTGGTGACCGCCGAGGTCACCAGGGTGGCGGGGGAGGTGGGCGGCCAGGGCCTGCTCGGCGGCCAGGCGCGCGAACCGCAGGTCAGCGGCGCATGGCGGGACCTCACCAGCAGCGTCAACACCATGGCCGACAACCTCACGTCGCAGGTGCGGTCCATCGCCCAGGTCGCGACGGCGGTGGCCCGCGGTGACCTGACCCAGAAGATCCGGGTCGAGGCCAGGGGCGAGATCCTCGAGCTGAAGGAGACCATCAACACGATGGTGGACCGGCTCTCTTCGTTCGCGGAGGAGGTCAGCCGGGTCGCCCGCGAGGTCGGCACCGACGGGAACCTCGGCGGCCAGGCCACCGTCCGCGGCGTGTCCGGCACCTGGAAGGACCTGACCGACAACGTCAACTCCATGGCGAACAACCTCACCAACCAGGTCCGCAACATCGCCCAGGTCACCACCGCGGTCGCCCGCGGCGACCTGACCCGCAGGATCGACGTCGACGCGCGCGGCGAGATCCTCGAGCTGAAGACCACCATCAACACCATGGTCGATCAGCTGTCGTCGTTCGCCGCAGAGGTCACCCGCGTCGCCAGGGAGGTGGGCAGCGAGGGCCGGCTGGGCGGGCAGGCGGAGGTCGAGGGCGTCTCCGGGACCTGGAAGCGCCTCACGGAGAACGTGAACGAGCTCGCCGGCAACCTGACCCGCCAGGTCCGCGCCATCGCGGAGGTGACCAGCGCCGTCGCCGAGGGCGACCTCACACGGTCGATCACGGTGGAGGCGCCGGGCGAACTGGGCGATCTCAAGGACAACATCAACGCGATGGTCGAGTCCCTGCGTGCGACCATCCGCGCCAACGAGGAACAGGACTGGCTCAAGACGAACCTCGCCCGGCTCTCCGGACTCATGCAGGGCACCAGGAACCTCACCGCGGTCGCCGAGCTGATCATGGACGAGGTGCCGCCGCTGACAGGCGCCCAGTACGGAGCCTTCTTCCTGGCGGAGGAGGGCGCACAGGGCGTCGAGCTCGTCCTGATCGCCTCGTACGGCGCCCCCGACCCGGATGCTCAGGGGCGCCGTATCCGCCTTGGCCAGTCCCTCGTGGGACAGGCGGCCCGCAGCCGGCGCACCGTCGAGGTCCACGACCTGCCGCCCGGCTACGCGACGGTCTTCTCGGGAACCGGACACGTGGACCCGAGCCACCTGATCGTGCTGCCCGTGGTCCTGGAGGACCAGTTGCTGGGCGTCGTCGAGCTCGCGTCGGTGCGGCCGCCGACCGTCGTCCACCGAGACTTCCTCGACCAGTTCATCGAGTCGGTCGGCATCAACGTCAGCACGCTGATCGCCCACACCCGCACCGACGAACTGCTCGGCCGCTCCCAGCGTCTCACCGTCGAACTCAGCGCACGGTCCAAGGAACTCCAGGCCCGCCAGGAGGAGTTGCAGCGCTCCAACGCCGAACTCAAGGAGAAGGCGGCACTGCTCGCCGACCGCAACCGCGACATCGAGCGCAAGAACCTGGAGATCGAGCAGGCCCGCCAGGAGCTGGAGGCCCGGGCCCAGCAGCTCTCCCGCACCTCGATGTACAAGTCGGAGTTCCTGGCCAACATGAGCCATGAACTGCGCACCCCGCTCAACAGCCTGCTCATCCTGGCCCAGCTGCTCGCCCAGAACCTCGAGGGCAACCTCACGGAGAAGCAGGTCGACTATGCCGAGGTGATCCACTCCGCGGGCTCCGACCTGCTGCAACTGATCAACGACATCCTGGACCTGTCCAAGGTCGAGGCGGGAAAGATGCCCATCCACCCCGCGGAGTTCCCGCTCACCGGGCTGATGGAGCACGTCGAAGCCACCTTCCGCCCCGTCGCCACCGAACGGGAACTCGCCTTCGAGATCACCGCGGAACCGGACGCGCCGCAGTGGCTCACCTCCGACGAGTCCCGCCTCCGCCAGGTCCTGCGCAACCTGCTGTCCAACGCCCTGAAATTCACCGACCAGGGCCGGGTCGAGCTGCGCATCGCCAACGCGAACGAGGAGGAACTGCCCCCCTCCCTGCGGGACTCCGGGCCCGTCGTCGCCTTCAGGGTCCGCGACACGGGCATCGGCATACCGGCCGACCGGCTGGAGAGCATGTTCGGCGCGTTCCAGCAGGGCGACGGAACCACGTCCCGCCACTACGGAGGCACCGGCCTCGGACTGTCGATCAGCCGGGAGGTCGCCCGGCTGCTGGGCGGCGCCCTGGAGGCGCAGAGCACTCCCGGCCGCGGCAGCTGCTTCACCCTCTACCTGCCGGTTCACCGCAAGGGCGGAGCCCAGGCGGAGCCCCGGGAGGAGACCCGGGCCCACGGCGCCGTCGGCCCGCGGGCGAGGAACCCCGTACCCGGGCACACGGTGCTGCTGGTGGACGACGACACGCGGAACGTCTTCGCCCTCACCGAGGTACTCGAGCGCGAGGGCGTGCGGGTCCTGCAGGCGGACAACGGCAGAGCCGGCGTCGAGCTGCTGCGGGCCCACCACGAGATCGATCTCGTGGTCATGGACGTGATGATGGCGGGCATGGACGGCTACGCGGCCATGGCGGCCATCAGAAAGCTGCAGCACGCCGCGGACATGCCGATCATCGCGGTCACCGCCAAAGCCATGCCGGGCGACCGGGCGGAGGCGCTCGCCGCCGGAGCGGACGACTACGTGGCCAAACCGGTCGACGCGGACCACCTCATGGCCAAGATCCGGCGGTGGCTGGAGGAGCGGGGCTGAGCTGCCTGCGCCCTGCTCGCCGACGGCGGACGCGGGCCGGCGGGAGGGCGTCAGCCGAGGCGGATGGCGATGACGCTCGTGTCGTCGTCCGTGTCACCCGTCGCCGCGCTCAGCAACCGGTCGACCTGCTCGTCGATTCCGCATGACGTGAGCTCCTCCGCGGTGCGGCACAGCGCCGCCAGCCCTTGGTCCAGCCCGCCGTGACGGCGCTCGACGAGCCCGTCCGTGTACAGCAGGAGTGTGTCGCCGCAACGCAGTTGAGTCGTCTGCTCCCGGTAGACGGGGGAGGGCACCGCGCCGAGCAGGAGATCGTACGGGGGCTCCAGCAGCTGCGCCGTCCCCTCACGCAGCAGCAGGAGCGGCAGATGACCGGCGCTCGCCCAGCGCAGCGTCCGGTCCTCGGGGTCGTACAGCGCGCACACCGCCGTGGCCGTCGGATGCCCCGCAGCGTGCAGGGTCACTTCGTTGAGCCAGGCCATGAGGCGGCCGGGGGAGTGGCCGGTGAACGCGAGGCCGCGCAGCGCGTTGCGCAGCGCGACCATCCCGGTGGCCGCGTCGATGCCGTGGCCCGCGATGTCGCCGACCGCCATCAGCACCTGTCCTCCGGGCAGCGGCAGGATGTCGTACCAGTCGCCGCCCACGCGGTACTCCTGCGCCGCGGGCCGGTAACGTGCCGCCGCGCCGAGCCCCTGCAGCTTTGTCAGCGACGGCACTTCCGGCACGATCGCCTGCTGGAGCTGGAGCACCAGCCGGTGCCGCAGGCTCGCCTGCGCCCGTACCGCCGTGAGCTGGTCGAACGTCGCCGTCAGCGCGATCTCGGTGTGGTATTCGGCGGAGATGTCCTGGTAGACACCGGTGATCCCCGACAGCGCCGCCCCGTGCAGCAGCGGCTCCGCGGCGATCCTCACATGGCGCAACCCGCCGTCCTGGCGGACGACCCGGACCACTGCCGCGGCCCCCTTGCGGCGGTCGACCAGGTCGGTGAGGAGCTCGGCCAGCTCGTCCGCGTCATCGGGGTGGACGCGCGGCCCCAGCCCGGAGAGCGGTACGGGCGGCGAGCCGCGCTCCATCCCGAAGATCGCGTACGTCTGGTCGGTCCATGTCGACCGCCCCGTGGCGAGGTCGTCCTCGAACAGGGCGAGGCCCTGCAGCCGGCCCACGGCACGACCCACGGCCGTGCGCCGGTCGGTGTACGTGTGCCACAGCACGATGGTCCGGTCCGTGTCCACCGGAAGCACCCTCACGTCGAGGAGCGGACCCGCGGACTCGGCCGTGCGCTCCGCGGGCAGACGTGCGGCTCGCTGCGGGAAGTTCGCGTAGTGCGCACGCCGCGACATGGCCTCCAGATCCGCGTGGAGCAGCGGGAACGCGGCCTCGACCGGCAGCCCCACGGCCCGGTGGGAGCCGCCCAGTGCCTCACCGGCCGGTCCGTTCACGTGCTCGACCAGCAGAGCCGAGGTGTGCCGGTCGCGCTTGAGGGTCATCGCCGGGTGGACCAGAGCGTCGAGCAGGTCGTCGAGCGCCGGCCGCTCCGACAGCGTCAGCGGTTCGGCCGCCAGCACGTTCGCCGCCACCTCGATCAGCTCGGTGACCGCCGTGCGGAGCCTGTCGTCCAGGTCGGTGCTGCCGGGCCACACGGCAAGCGCCAGCCCCACGGTCCTGCCCCGAAGCCGCAGGGGGAACAGGGCACGAGCCGCGCGGTCGGAAGGTCCGGGCAGCACGTCGGGCGCCGCGGGACCTGTCGGCAGCCATACGGGCGCGGCGTCGGCGAAGGCAGAGCGGATCGGTGCGGGGATCGCCGGGGGGATCCAGGACCACTGTGCCGCCTCGAGGGCGCTCGCCCCGGCATGTCCGGCCAGGCGGAGACAGCCGGAGCCGGTCAGCTGCCACAGCCACAGAGCCTCCACGCCGAGGGGTTTCAGACCGCCCTCCAGGAGCGTGGCAGCGCCCTGCGTCACCGTGTCGGAAACCTCGGCGGCGGTGACCACCCGGCGCAGCCGGCGGGCTTCCGCGGGGGACGGCGCCGTCTCCTCGCCCGCGCCGCCGGGCGTGCCGGCGGACGGACCGGCCGCGGTCACGACGACGGCTCCGGCGACGCCGTTGACGATGTCCGCGGCGATGTCCTCGGGGCTCATCGAGGCCGACTCGGCGAGCCGGGCGAGATGTTCGCCCGCCTCCGAGGGCGATGTGCGCAGCTGCGCCGCGAGAATCCCGACGGCGAGGTCGGTCAGATGACGCCGGTTGAGTTCCTCGCGGAGGGCGGTGTTCTCCTCGGCCAGGCGGACGACGGTCGCCGTCGACCCGCTGTGGACGCCGCCCGTTCCTGAAGCACCGTGGGGTGGCTTGATCACGACCACTCCCATCTCGAGCAGCCAAGGCGACCAGACCAGTGGGTGATCGCGCCCGGTCAGGATTTTACGCGCGCTCACCCCGACCGGCAGTCGCACGGATCGCCAGGAGCGGGACGGACGCGGAATGCCCGCGGGAGCCCTGGGTACCCGCATGACCCGATCGGCCGCGCCCACCACCGTGGCAATTGCCATCCGGTGGGGTGCGGCGCACGGTGAAGAAGCTGGATTTCCCGTCCCCGGGTGACGAAGGAGTGGTCATGCCTCGCGGTTCGAGTCCCAAGAGGGAACGACAGTACGAGCACATCAAGGAAGGGGCCGAGCAGCGCGGAACGAGCGAGAAGCGCGCCAAGGAGATCGCCGCGCGCACGGTCAACAAGGAACGCGCCCGCTCCGGCGAGTCCAAGACCGCGAGCAAGAGCTCCACGCAGGACATGTCGTCCTCCAAGCGGGGCGGCCGGCGTTCGCACAGCGGCTCCGAAGGTCCGACCTACGACCAGTTGTACGCGGAGGCGCAGCGCCGCAATGTGCACGGCCGGTCGTCGATGAACAAGGAAGAGCTCAAGCGGTCACTGGGAAAGTGACCGTTCGACGAAGTTCCGACGCGCGTTGCCGGATGCCGCAGGGTTCTGTCCCACGGCATCCGGCCTTCGCATGTGAACGAGGAATGGGCCAGGTGTGAACGTGGAAACGGTCAGGCCGCTGCGTGTTCCTTCACGGACCCGGCCAGCTCCTTGTCCAGCGCCGCCCGCACCAGTCCGGCCGCCAGATGCGCGGCGTCGGCGTCGTCCGCCAGCCTCAGCAGCGTCCGGGGATCGTCGGCGACCCCCAGACGGCGAGCGCCTTGCAGGGCCTTCTCGTCCAGCAGCGGCCCCGTCTCGGGCCAGACACACTGGACCTCGCGGAGAAAGATGTCGACACCCGCAGGGCCGATGCCCGGTATGTCCCGCAGCAGTCGGCGCAGTTCGTCGACATCGCCGCCGGCCCTCTCGCGCATGCGGCGCAGATCGCCGCCGTACCGTTCGATCAGCAGCTCCGCCCCGTCGCCCAGTTGGGTCGCCGTGCGCTCGTCGTAACGGCGGTAGCCGCCGCGGCCGAGGGCGTCGACCCGGTCCTGCCAGGAGGCCTGTGCCATGGCCTGGGCACTGCGCATACCCGCCCGATTCAGCTCCCCCGCGGCGGCGACCGCCACGGACGCGCGGATGCGGGCGCTCAGCAGATGGGCGAGGACGAGCAGCCGGTAGAGCGGCTGGGGGGTGTCGCGCAGCTTGATCCCCGCCTCTTCGGCGTAGGTGCGGCCGTGGTCGTCGAGGAGCGCGTGCAGCACTGCCCGCTGCTGCCGCAGTCCGGGAGCGCGTTGGGTGCTCATCGCTGTTCCCTCTCCTGGTACGACCGGTGCAGCAGCGCACCCAGACCGCCGGCCGGGACGTCGGCCGCCGGCTCGGCGGTCCTGGCGGGGGCGGCGTGGTGGGCCGGCAGGCTCTGCACCGCGGCGCCGGTCACCGCCGCCGAACGCAGCAGCGCGTCGTCGGCACGGGCGGCCACCGGGTGGGTGCCGCCCAGGTACCGGGACTCCGTGCGGCGTACGGCCAGTTGGTCGGGCTCGTTGCCCACCCAGACCTCGCGGCGCGTGTCGGGTCCGTCCGGCCGTACGAAGAGCTCCGCTATCCGGTGCTCGCGCGCCGCCTCCACGAGTGCCGGCACGCCCTCGGCGGTCGCGTCGTGGGCGGAACGGAAGCGGTCCAGTTCCTCGTCGGCCGTACGGCGCAGGTGCTCCTGGCGGGCGCGTTCGATGTCCTCGTCCAGCAGGGTGGCCGCGCCCTGCGCACGGCCGCCGTGCGCGGTCTCGACGGCGCGCGGGCGCAGTCGGGCGGGCAGCTTGTCGTGGACCGGGCGGCGCTCGCGGACGTCGCCGGCCAGTACCACCAGATCGGCGGCCACCTGCTCGTCGCAGACGGCGATCGCGTCGGCGATCTCGCCCGCGTCGTACTCCCAGGTGTCCTCCACGCTCCGCTGGAACTGCCGCTCCGACCAGTCGTCCCGGCCCGTCCGGTGGATGGGCCGGTCCCGCCCCTCGGCCTGCCCGGTGCGCCTGGTGCCCAGCGGGGTGCGCACCTCGAGGTCCGCGCCCAGCCGGTCGATGTACGCGACGAGGCACACCGGTTCCTGTGCGGCGAGGTCGAGGAGGGGGGCCACGTGAGGCAGCGCCGACCACCGGGCGTCGACGGCCATGGACGGGCGGGTGGCCAGTGGCGGGTCGAGGACGACCCGGCCGGAGGTGGCGAAGACGGCACGCCCTGCGCCGTGGGTCCTCTCCGGCCCGGACATCAGCGCGTGGAACACGGCGCGCACGGTCGCGTCGTCGGCTCCTTGGCGCGAGAGGGAGTCGCACACGTTCCTGGCCTGCAGCTCACGGCGTGTCGTGGTGGACTCGTCCTCTTGGCCCGTGTCGATGTGAACGCTGGCCCAAGGACCTGGACGCTCGTAGAGAGGGGTGAGAAATGAGAGCTGCATGACTTCCTCCCTCGCGGCCCGGGGTATCGCGTCAGGAGCGGGTACCCGTGAGGCCATCCACCACACGCCACGAAGACCACCACTCGGAAGGGGACGGTTGCCGTGAACGAGAGCGAGCACCGGCACAGGGGCGTCGACCCGGCGGACCTCGGCGAACAGGATCTGCTGCGGGAACTGGAGACCATCCACCGCAGCCGCCACGACACCCTGCTGTACGGCTCGGCCGCCGCCCTGGAAGCGCACAACGTCCGGATGGCGGACTTGGAGGCCGAGTACCTCCGGCGTCACCCGGAGCGCCCCGTCGCGTCGGGCCGCACCCGCTCCGGCGCCCGGAGCAGGCACACCTGAGGGCAGGACATCGCCGGGTCCGAGGGCAGCACGGAGCGCCGGGCGCGCGCTCGACGCGCGCGGCCCCGGCGCTGGGCAGGGCACGGGCCGTGGCACGGCAAGGGCCGGCCGGGCGGCCGTCCGTGGCTCAGCGGCCCGCGGCGACGCCGGAAGCCTTGTCGAACGCGCTGGTGAACGCCTCGCAGAACGCCTTGAGGTCGCCGGGCTTGCGGCTGGTGATCAGCGTGCCGGGCGCGCCCTCGCAGATGTGCACCTGCTCGTCCACCCACTCGCCGCCGGCATTGCGGATGTCCGTGCGCAGACTCGGCCACGACGTCAGGGTGCGGCCACGCACCACATCGGCCTCGACCAGTGTCCACGGCGCATGGCAGATGGCTGCCACCGGTTTGCCCGCCTCGAAGAACGCCTTGACGAAGGCCACCGCGTCCGCGTCCATCCGCAGGGCGTCCGGGTTGGCCACGCCGCCGGGCAGTACCAGGGCCCCGAAGTCGTCCACCGAGGCGTCGGCGACCACATCGTCGACGGGAAAGGTGTCCGCCTTGTCGAGGTGGTGGAAAGCCTGCACCCGCCCGGACTGCGTCGATACCAGCCGGGGTTGGTCGCCGGCGGCTGTCACGGCCTTCCACGGTTCGGTGAGTTCGACCTGCTCCACACCTTCCGGTGCGGTCAGAAACGCGATCTGCATGATCAGGTCCTTTCGCTGTTGCTCTCGGCCTGGCTGATGTCCGCCAGCGCGGAGTGCGGCTCCTGGGCGACGGCGACATCGCCGATGCTCACCACCCCGAGCGGGCGGCCGTCCTCCACCACCGGCAGCCGGCGCACCGCATGCGTGCGCATCAGCCGGACGGCCGACGCCAGCGCGTCGTCGGGGCCGACGCACACCGGGTCCGGGGTGCATGCGGAGGCGACGCTGACACCTGCCGGATCCGCGCCCTCGGCGACGGAACGAAGGGTGATGTCCCGGTCGGTGAGCACGCCCACCACGTGATCGCCTTCGGCGACCAGTACATCTCCGATGTCCATGTCGCGCATGAGCCGCGCCGCTTCCACGAGTGAGGCGTCCGGCCGTACCGCCGCCGCACCGGCCGTCATGACTTCTCTCACCAACTGTGCCATTGCTGCTCGCCTTCCAGTGTCTTGCCGTACCAGCCCTGTCGGGGCGGCTGCCGGGGCCGGGTACCCGGGCGACGGCCGGCGACACAGGGAGTGCAGGCGGCAGCGAGCGGAGCGGCCGGCAGGGAAGGGCTGCGGCCCGAGGCGAGGCGGAGACGGACCGGGGAGAGGGGCGATGTTTGGACCCCGCGAGGGCGGGGACCCGGAAATCGGCCGAGCGGCCATGGGATGGGAGAACGGGCCGGGTGCCGAGGATCGGCGGACCTCCGCACCCGGTCCGGCCCGATCCCCCAACGGACCTCGGCACCCTTTCCGGCCCGATCCCCCTAACGGGACTCCGGCCGTCCGAAGGCGTCGAGGATGCGTTCGGCCGCCAGTGTGGCGGTCAGCTCCCCACCCCGTACCAACTGCTCGAGACCGGGCGCGAGTTCGCGTACCCCGGGGTGCCGGCGCAGTCGGTCCAGCAGCGTGTCGTGGACCATCGCCCACGTCCACTCGACCTGCTGGTCACGGCGTTTGGCGTCGAGAGCGCCGGTCGAGTCCAGCAGCGCGCGGTGCTGCTCGAGCCGCTCCCACAGCACGTCGAGACCGGTGCCCTCCCGGGCGCTGCACGACAGCACCGGCGGAGTCCACGCGGCGTCGGCCGGATGCAGCAGGCGCAGCGCGCCGGCGAGCTCGCGGGCGGCCGAGCGGGCGTCGCGCTCGTGCGGTCCGTCCGCCTTGTTCACGGCGATCACGTCGGCCAGCTCCAGCACGCCCTTCTTGATGCCCTGCAGCTGGTCACCGGTGCGGGCGAGGCTGAGCAACAGGAACGAGTCGACCATCCCCGCCACGGCGGTCTCCGACTGGCCGACCCCGACCGTCTCCACCAGCACCACGTCGTAACCGGCGGCCTCCATCACGACCATCGTCTCCCGGGTCGCCTTGGCGACCCCGCCCAGCGTGCCGGAGCTGGGGGAGGGGCGGACGAAGGCCGCCGGGTCCACCGCCAGGCGCTCCATGCGGGTCTTGTCACCCAGGATGGAGCCCCCGGTGCGGGTGGAGGACGGGTCGACGGCGAGGACGGCGACACGGTGGCCCACAGCGGTCAGCATGGAGCCGAGCGCGTCGATGAACGTCGACTTGCCCACTCCGGGCACACCGCTGATCCCGACCCGTCTCGCCGCTCCCGCGTACGGCAGAAGCTCGGTCAGCAACTGCTGTGCGAGCGCCCGGTGGTCCGGACGTGAGGACTCCACGAGCGTGACGGCGCGGGCGATGTACGCCCGCGACCCCTCACGGACGCCCTTGACGTAGGCGTCGATGTCGATCTTCGGCGGCATCGGCCGCCCTAGATCTCGTGGCCGAGCGAGCCGGCCAGGGTCCGCACCAGGTCCCGGGCGGCGTCCGGGATCACCGTGCCCGGCGGGAAGACCGCCGCCGCACCCGCGTCGCGCAGCGCCTGGACGTCCTGCGGCGGGATCACACCCCCGACCACGATCATGATGTCCTCGCGCCCCTCGGTCGCCAGCTCCTCGCGCAGCGCCGGCACCAGCGTCAGATGACCCGCGGCCAGCGACGAGACACCGACGATGTGGACGTCCGCCTCCACCGCCTGGCGGGCCACCTCCGCCGGCGTCTGGAACAGCGGGCCGACATCGACGTCGAAACCGAGGTCGGCGAAGGCGGTGGCGATGACCTTCTGGCCGCGGTCGTGGCCGTCCTGGCCCATCTTGGCGACCAGGATGCGCGGCCGCCGGCCCTCCGCCTGCTCGAACTCCTCGACCAGGGCGCGGGTTCCGTCCACCGCGGGTGACATGCCGGCCTCGTTCCTGTACACGCCGGAGATCGTACGGATCTGGCCGGAGTGCCGGCCGTACACCTTCTCCAGGGCGTCGGAGATCTCTCCGACGGTCGCCATGGCCCGGGCCGCGTCCACGGCCAGCGCCAGCAGATTGCCCTCCAGGCCACCGCCCTGCGCCGGACCGGCCTCGGCCGCCGCGGTCAGGGCGCGCAGCGCGTCCTGGCAGGCGCTCTCGTCGCGCTCCGCGCGCAGCCGCCGCAGCTTCTCGACCTGCTGGGTGCGCACCTGGGAGTTGTCGACCTTGAGCACCTCGATCTGCTCGTCGCTCTCCACGCGGTACTTGTTCACGCCGATCACCGGCTGCCGGCCGGAGTCGATACGGGCCTGGGTGCGGGCCGCGGCCTCCTCCACGCGGAGCTTGGGGATACCGGCGTCGATGGCCTTCGCCATGCCGCCCGCGGCCTCCACCTCCTCGATGTGCTGCCAGGCGCGCCGGGCGAGGTCATGCGTGAGCTTCTCCACGTACGCGCTGCCGCCCCACGGGTCGATGACCCGGCAGGTGCCCGACTCCTGCTGGAGCAGGAGCTGGGTG
Source organism: Streptomyces sp. NPDC006283 (assembly GCF_040613325.1). Taxonomy (NCBI): domain Bacteria; kingdom Bacillati; phylum Actinomycetota; class Actinomycetes; order Kitasatosporales; family Streptomycetaceae; genus Streptomyces; species Streptomyces sp. NPDC006283. The sequence continues at coordinate 30,449 of NZ_JBEXRZ010000063.1, forward strand.
TTGCGGGCGATCCGGGCGGAGAAGTCGGTCGGCAGGGCCAGCGCCTCGTCGAGGGCGTTGGTGTGCAGCGACTGGGTGTGTCCCTGAGTCGCGGCCATCGCCTCGACACAGGTGCGGGTGACGTTGTTGAAGACGTCCTGCGCCGTCAGCGACCAGCCGGAGGTCTGCGAATGGGTGCGCAGCGACAGCGACTTGGGGTTCTTCGGATCGAACGTCTTCACCAGCTTCGCCCACAGAAGGCGCGCCGCGCGCAGCTTGGCGACCTCCATGAAGAAGTTCATGCCGATCGCCCAGAAGAACGACAGCCGCGGCGCGAACGCGTCCACGTCCATGCCCGCGGCGATCCCCGCCCGCAGGTACTCCATGCCGTCGGCGAGGGTGTACGCGAGCTCCAGGTCGGCGGTGGCTCCGGCCTCCTGGATGTGGTAGCCGGAGATGGAGATGGAGTTGTAGCGCGGCATCTTCTGCGACGTGTACGCGAAGATGTCCGAGATGATCCGCATCGAGGGGCCGGGCGGATAGATGTAGGTGTTACGGACCATGAACTCCTTGAGGATGTCGTTCTGGATGGTCCCCGCCAGCTTCTCCGGCGGTACGCCCTGCTCCTCCGCGGCCACGATGTACAGCGCGAGGACCGGCAGGACCGCGCCGTTCATCGTCATCGACACGCTCATACGGTCCAGCGGGATGCCGTCGAACAGCTGCCGCATGTCGTAGATCGAGTCGATCGCCACACCGGCCATGCCGACGTCGCCGGTCACGCGGGGGTGGTCGCTGTCGTATCCGCGGTGCGTCGGCAGATCGAAGGCGACCGACAGGCCCTTCTGGCCGGCCGCGAGATTGCGCCGGTAGAAGGCGTTGGACTCCTCGGCAGTGGAGAAACCCGCGTACTGACGGATGGTCCAGGGCTGGTTGACGTACATCGTCGGGTACGGACCGCGCAGATACGGTGCGACGCCCGGATACGTGCCGAGGAAGTCGACGTCCGCCAGGTCACGGTCCGTGTACAGGGGCTTCACCGGAATGCCCTCCGGCGTCTCCCACACCAGCTCGCCGGCGTCCTTGCCGGTGGCCGCCTCGACGGCCGCCTGCCACTGCTCCTCACCGGCCGTGCCCGCCGTTGCGGGCCCCAGCTCGATACCCGTGAAATCCGGGATGCCCATCACGCCACTCCGATCCGGTCGAGGGCCGAGGCCAGCACGGCGACCGCGTCGCCGCCCGCGACGACGAACTCGTCGACGCCGGCCCTCTCGTACGTCTCACGCTGTTCGCCGGGCCGCCCGGCGAGGAACACCCGCAGTGCGCCCGCGGCCTTCAGGGCCTCTGCCACCGGTCCGGCCTGCTCCGCGTAGAGCGCGTCGCTGGAGCAGATGCACGCCACGGACGCGCCGCTCGCGGCGAACGCCGCCGCGGCGGAGGCCGCGTCGACGCTCACCGGGTCGTGGACGGGTTCGATGCCGCCGGCCTGGAAGAGGTTGGCGGCGAAACCCGCCCGCGCGGTGTGCGCCGACGCCGGGCCGAGCGCCGCGAGGAACACCTTGGGCCGTGCCCCGGTCTCCGTCAGATGAGCGTCCGAACGGGCACGCAGCGCCTCGAACGCCTCGTCACGGCGGACCACCGGCAGTCCGCCGCCGGGCCGTCGCGGAGCCGGATCGCGCTGCACCGCCGGCTGCCCGAGCAACGGGAACTCGCTGACCCCGGTGACCGGTTCGCGGCGTGTGGCCAGCTTCCGGCTGCGGCTCGCCCAAGCGGCGTCGATGCGTGTCCCGACCAGCCCGCTGCCCAGCGCCGCGGCCTGGCCGCCGGCCGCCTCGATCTCCTGGAACCACGCCCAGGCCGCCTGCGCCAGTTCGTCCGTGAGCTGTTCGACGTACCAGGAGCCGCCCGCCGGGTCCACGACCCGGGCCAGATGCGACTCCTCCAGCAGGATCGTGGAGGTGTTGCGCGCGATCCGGCGCGCGAAGGCGTCCGGGAGGCCCAGGGCGTGGTCGAAGGGGAGCACCGTCACCGCGTCGGCGCCGCCCACACCCGCGGCGAGCGAGGCGACCGTCGTGCGCAGCATGTTCACCCACGGGTCGCGCCGGGTCATCATCACGGAGGAGGTCACGGCGTGCTGCCGCTGTGATCCGGCAGCGCCGGTCACCCCGCACACCTCGGCCACGCGGGCCCACAGCCGGCGGGCCGCGCGCAGCTTGGCGATCGTCAGGAACTGGTCCGCGGTGGCGGCGTACCGGAACTCCAGCTGACCGCAGGCCGCTTGCGCGTCCAGGCCGGCTCCCGTCAGGTCACGCAGCCAGGAGACGCCGGTGGCCAAGGAGCAACCCAGCTCCTGGGCGGCCGTCGCGCCCGCCTCGTGGTACGGCAGCGCGTCGACCGTCACCGCCCGCAGGCCCGGATAGGTGCTGTGGCAGAGGGTGGCCAGCTCGGCCGCCGCGGCCGTGTGCTGGTCGAGGCCGTCATGACGGCCGGTGCGCGCGGCATGGCCGAACGGGTCGGCGCCCAGGTTGCCGAGCGCCGCCTCAGGGGCCACGCCCCTCTTCTCGTACAGCGCGAGCAACTCCCGTGCCGCCGCCTCGAAGGCGCTGCCTGCGTCGAGCACCACAGGAGCCAGGTCCAGATAGACGCCCTCGAGCGCCGCGCCGAGACCGTCGAGAGGCACGCCGGACTCGCCGACCGCCAGCCACACCGAGGCGGCGCCGTTCTCGAGGTCGGTCAGGACCGCCTCGTTGGTACGGGCCGGATCAGGCCTTTCGTGGCGCTGGCGTACGTCCCAGCCGGTGAGCGAAGCGCCCTGGGGCCTGCCGCCGCGGGTGAACGGGGCGAAGCCGGGGAAACCGGCCGCGTCCGCACCGCCGTGGGGCGTGCCGGGGGAGGTGTAGAGAGGACGGGTGGCGATCCCGTCCTCCAGAGCCGTGGACAGCGCGTCCTCGGCCGCCGTGCCCGTCACGTCCTTGCCTGCCTTGCGCAGCACGCCTTCGACCAGGCGCTGCCACTGCTCATGGGTCGCATCCGGAAACTCGGCGGCCAGTGAGAACCCGTCATCGGGGAGGACCGTCATGCTCCGGATGTTAGGACAGACACCCAGAGTCACAGCAGTGCCGACGGCTGTGACCTTGCACTCCCCGGCCCGCTCTTGATCCATTGCGCGCCGTGCCCTATCCGGCCCGCCGACCCGGGCCCACCGCCGGGCGGCCCATGCATGTCGCTACCTCGGGCGGGTACCCGCAACCCGACCAGGACGGCATCGAGAACGCCGACGACAAGAGAAAAGGTGAGTCATATGGGTCTGGGTGGTTGCATCATCCTGATCGCGGCCGGAGCGATCCTCACGTTCGCCACCGACTGGGAGGTGAAGGGCGCCAACCTCGACGTGATCGGCCTGATCCTGATGGCCGTCGGCATCATCGGAGTCGCCACCTTCACCAGCATCGCCCGCCGCCGGCGCGTGGTCGTGCCGCCGGCGACTCCCGTGGTCGAGGACCGGCCGAACCACCGGACGTACGAGTAGAGACGCACCGCAGGAACGAGCCCGGGAGCCCGCCCCGGCCAGGCGCCGCAGGGTTTGGCGGCCCAGCTCAAGGGCACCCGGATGCCGCGCCGTACACACCCCCGTTCGCGAACGGAGCCGACTGTGAGCCGTTCCCGCGTTGTTGTCGTCGGAGCCGGATTCGCCGGATTCCAGGCCGCCCGCACACTCGTGCGTACCCTGCGCGGCCAGGTCGAGGTGGTCCTGCTCAATCCGACCGACTACTTCCTCTATCTTCCGCTGCTCCCGCAGGTCGCCGCGGGCATCCTCGAACCGCGCCGTGTGACGGTCTCGCTCCCCGGGGCCCTTCCCGAGGCCCGTCTAATCCTCGGCACGGCCACCCGGGTCGATCTCGCCGAACGGCACGTCCACTACGAGGGGCCGGAGGGCGACAGCGGCCGGCTCGAGTACGACCGGCTGGTGCTCGCCGTAGGCAGCGTCAACAAGCTGCTTCCGGTGCCCGGCATCGCCGAGCACGCGCACGGCTTCCGGGGCCTGCCGGAAGCCCTCTACCTGCGCGACCACGTCACCCGGCAGATGGAACTCGCCCTCGTGGCGGACAGCGCGGAGGAACGTGCCGCCCGCCGCACCTTCGTCGTCGTGGGCGCCGGATACACCGGCACCGAAGTGGCCGCCCACGGAGCCATGTTCACCCGGGCGCTCGCGGACCGGCAGCGCGCCGGGAACACGGACGGCCGGCCGCGCTGGATGCTGGTGGACATCGCGGACCGGGTGCTCCCCGGACTCGACCGCAGGCTCTCCGACACCGCGGACCGGGTACTGCGCGAACGCGGCGTCGAGATACGCACCAAGACATCCGTCAAGGAGGCCACCGCGAACGGAGTGCTCTTCGACGACGGCGACGACATCGCGACCCGCACCCTCGTCTGGTGCGTCGGCGTACGCCCCGACCCGCTGGTCTCCGACGTGGGACTGCCCGTCGAGCACGGCCGGCTGGTCGTCGACTCCGCGCTCACCGTGCCCGGTCATCCCGAGGTGTTCGCCTGCGGGGACGCCGCCGCGGTCCCCGACGTCACCCGGCCCGGCGAGTACACAGCCATGACAGCCCAACACGCCGCCCGCCAGGGCAAAACGGCCGGCCACAACGTCGCCGCCTCCCTCGGCCGGGGCGTCCGGCGTGCCTATGTCCACCACGACCTGGGTTTCGCCGTGGACCTCGGCGGCGTCAAGGCCGCCGCCAATCCCCTCGGGGTCGCACTCTCCGGCCCGCTCGCCGGGGCCGTCACCCGCGGCTACCACCTTGCCGCGATGCCCGGCAACCGGGTGCGCGTCGCGGCCGACTGGGCCCTGGACGCCGTACTGCCCCGCCAGGCGGTCCAACTGGGCCTTGTGCGTTCCGGATCGGTCCCGCTGGACACCGCCTCGCCGGAACTGGCGAGGGCGGCGGGCGCCCCCTCCAAGGAGCAGTGAAATGCAGGACGAACAACTCGCAGAGCTGGCACAGCAGTTGCGCGTGGACGCCGTACGCGCCGCCGACGCCGCGGGCTCCGGCCACCCGACGTCCTCCATGTCCGCGGCCGAACTCGGGGCCGTCCTTCTGGCCCGTCATCTGCGCTACGACTTCGGCCGCCCGGAGCACCCGGGAAACGACCGGCTCGTGCTCTCCAAGGGCCACGCCTCGCCGCTGCTGTACGCCCTGTACCGGGCCGCCGGGGCGATCGACGACGAGGAACTCCTCACCTTCCGCCAACGCGGGAGCCGCCTCGAAGGACACCCCACTCCGCGACTGCCCTGGGTGGACGTCGCCACCGGCTCACTGGGCCAGGGGCTGCCCGTCGGCGTCGGCATGGCGCTCGCGGGCAAGAGGCTGGACCAGATCCCGTACCGCGTCTGGGTGGTGTCCGGTGACAGCGAGATGGCGGAAGGTTCGGTGTGGGAGGCCGTCGAGCACGCCGCGTTCGAGCGGCTGGACAACCTGACGCTGATCCTCGACGTGAACCGGCTCGGCCAGCGCGGTCCCACCCGCTTCGGCTGGGATCTCGACGCGTACGCCCGCCGGCTCCAGGCCTTCGGCTGGCACACCGTCGAGATCGACGGACACGACGTCAGGGCCGTCGACGACGCCCTGTCCGAGGCGGCGGCCACCGTGGGCCGGCCCACCGCCGTCATCGCCCGCACCGAGAAGGGCCGTGGAGTGAGCGCGGTCCAGGACCAGGAAGGCAAACACGGCAAGCCGCTGCCCGACGCCCAGGAGGCGATCGAGGAACTCGGCGGCGTACGCACCGCCACCGTCGAGGTACAGCCGCCGCCACAGGCCCGCGTCCTGCACGCCCGCCGCACCGCCGGGCTCACCCTGCCGGTGTACGAGGTCGGCGACGAGGTCGCCACCCGCACCGCGTACGGCCAGGCCCTCGCCGCCCTGGGCTCCGCACGTACAGACGTCGTAGCACTCGACGCCGAAGTGGGCGACTCCACACGCACCGAGTACTTCGCCAAGGAACACCCCGGCCGCCACTTCCAGTGCTACATCGCCGAACAGCAACTCGTCGCCGCGGCCGTGGGCATGTACGCCAGGGGCTACGTCCCCTTCGCCTCGACGTTCGCCGCCTTCCTGACCCGCGCCCACGACTTCGTGCGCATGGCGGCCGTCAGCCGCGCCTCCATCAACCTCGTCGGCTCCCACGCGGGTGTCGCCATCGGCCAGGACGGGCCCTCCCAGATGGGCCTGGAGGACCTCGCCATGTTCCGCTCGGTGCCCGGGAGCACCGTCCTCTACCCCTGTGACGCCCACCAGACGGCCCGGCTCGTCGCGGCCATGGCGGACCTGCCCAACGTGAGCTACCTGCGCACCAGCCGCGCCGACATGCCGGTGCTCT